>CAKROP010000080.1 GCA_934373375.1 uncultured Anaerosacchariphilus sp. | reverse complement strand
GCTTCGGGGCATGGTATTCCGGGAAGCCCTGATTTTGAGCAGCATGGGTATACCGATCGGTATATTGTCGGGTATCGCAGGGATAGGCGTCACCCTGCATCTGACTGCCGGAGCCTTCCAGTACCTGTACGATGGAAATGTGGCCATGCGGGTGCATGTGTCCTTACCGGCCCTGGGCATCGCAGCGGGAACCGCCCTGACGACGGTTCTGATATCCGCTTGGATTCCAGCCAGACGGGCAGCGAAGATTCCGCCTATGGAGGCCATTAAGATGTCTCGGGATATTCGTTTATCCAGACGGGAAATCCGGCGGACAGCGAAAAAGGGTCGTCTTAGCCAGAAATTATTTGGCCTTCCGGCCCTGATTGCCAACCGGCATTTCTCCCGGGAAAAGCGGCAGTATCGGGCCACAGTGCTGTCCCTGTTTATCAGCATCGTACTCTTCGTGTCGGCCAGCTCTTATTCTTCCTATCTGAAAAAGAGTCTGTTCGATGTGAAAAGCGTTCCGGAATACGACGTATCCGTATACGGCGTCCGGGATCCGCTTCTTCAAAAAGAACTGGAGAATCTGGACGGCGTGCAAAAATCCCTGTATGCCCGGGACTGCTATCCGGATTTTCTGGTAAAGCCGGAGCAGTTAAGCGAGGCGTATCTGGCGAAAATGGGCGAGATGCAGACGGACGAAAACGGCTATCTTCATCTCTATGGGGAAGTGCTGGTACTCTCCGATGCGGATTACGAGGGTTGGCTGCTGGCGTCCGGTATTCCGGTGCCGGAGTTGCAGAAGAGCGGGCCGGTTTCCATTCTGCTGGGACAAAATGAAGTACGGATCTACAGCAGCGCGTCCGGCCGTTACGAGATGGCGGAAACCCTGAAGCCGGAGGTAACCTCCCTGCATATGGCGTTTACCGATTATGAGGCCTGGAGCGCGGCCCAGGAAGCGGATGGGGAAGAGCCGGTGAATCATCAGGAGGATTACCAGATCAACGTGCAGGCTCAGATCGCGGGCTATACGCCGGATTCGCCCATGAATCTCATGGCGGGCATGACCGGCATCTGCGTGATATTATCCGAGAGCCAGATGGAGGCGCTGGTGGGAGACCGGATGGACAGCTGCCTGCCCAGAAGCAGCGTGTACCTGAAAGCGACGAACTATCAGCAGGTGGCCGAGGAGGCCCAGGAGATGATCGACCAGGATAAATCCGGCACCTACATGATGGTGGACAATGTGACCGAATCCACCCTCGGTATGAAGCGGATGCTGACCACCGTGGACGTGTTCGCCTATGGCTTCATCGCCCTCATCTCCCTGATTGCGGCGGCCAACGTGTTCAACACCATTTCCACGGGCTTTCTGCTGCGCCGCAGGGAGTTCGCGGTGCTGTCCTCGGTGGGCATGACCCCGAAGGAAATGAGCCGGATGCTGAGCTATGAGTGCATTCTCTATGGCACCAAGTCCCTGCTCTACGGCCTGCCTGTATCACTGCTTGTGACCTACGGCATCTATCGGGTGGTGCGGGAGAGTGTGGAGACCAATTTCTATATCCCGGTGACCAGCTTATGCATCGTGATTATCAGCGTATTTCTGGTGGTATTTTCCACCATGCTGTATGCGAAAAGCAAGCTCCGGAAGGCCAATATCATCGACAGTATCCGGCAGGAAAGCCTGTAAGAAAATGTCAGATCATAAGTTTTTTAGAAAAGTTTATAGAAAGTTCATTGATTCTTCCGGCGTAAAATGCTATTCTTCTTAACATGAAAACGCTGAAACGACAGGAGATAGAGATGTAGGAAGTCAAGAACAGCAAAAAGCCATTTATTTTTTATTACACCATCGTGATTATCATCATGGTTCTGTTAAATATGTTTGTATTTCCGAAGGTTCTGAACCCTACGGTCAAGGAAGTGGGATACGATACTTTCCTGACTATGCTGGATGAGCAGAAGATTAAGCAGGTTCAGGTGGAGGATAATCAGATCATCTTTTCCGACAATGCAGATCCGGTAAACTACTATAAGACCGGCGTCTTCAACGACCCGGATCTGGTGAATCGTCTGCAGGACGCAGGTGTGGAATTCGGTACGGAGATCGTGGAGGAGGCTTCCCCATGGATGTCCCTGCTGATATCCATGGTGCCCTTCATTATCATGATTGTCATCGGTCAGATGCTGATGAAGAATCTGAACAAGAAAATGGGCGGCATGATGGGCGGCAACGCCATGACCTTCGGCAAGAGCAACGCCAAGATTTACGTGGAGTCCACCACCGGCATCAAATTCTCCGATGTGGCGGGCGAGGATGAGGCCAAGGAGATTCTGACCGAAATTGTAGACTTTCTGCACAACCCGGCCAAGTATACGGAGATCGGTGCGACCATGCCGAAGGGCGCGCTGCTGGTAGGCCCTCCGGGAACCGGTAAAACCTTGCTTGCAAAGGCGGTAGCAGGCGAGGCCAACGTGCCTTTCTTCTCCATTTCCGGTTCAGAATTCGTCGAGATGTTTGTGGGTATGGGCGCGGCCAAGGTCCGGGATCTGTTCCAGCAGGCCAATGAGAAGGCTCCCTGTATCGTTTTCATCGACGAGATCGATACCATCGGTAAGAAGCGTGACGGCGGCGGTATGGGCGGCAACGACGAGCGGGAGCAGACCCTGAACCAGCTGCTGACCGAGATGGACGGCTTTGACGGCCGGAAAGGCGTTATGATTCTGGCAGCCACCAACCGCCCGGATTCCCTGGACCCGGCACTTTTACGTCCGGGACGGTTCGACCGGAGAGTTCCGGTGGAGCTGCCAGATCTGAAGGGCCGCGAGGATATCCTGAAGGTTCACGCCAAAAAGGTTCATATGAGCGAAAGTGTGGACTTTAATGCCATCGCCCGGGCTGCAGCAGGCGCTTCCGGCGCGGAGCTGGCCAATATCATCAATGAGGCGGCCCTGCGTGCGGTACGCCAGAACCGGAAGTTTGTGACCCAGAGTGATCTGGAGGAGAGTGTGGAGGTGGTCATCGCAGGCTACCAGAAGAAGAACAAGGTACTCTCCGATAAGGAAAAGCTGATTGTCTCCTACCATGAGGTGGGACACGCTCTGGTGGCGGCACTTCAGACCCATTCCGCCCCGGTTCACAAGATTACCATTATCCCCCGTACTTCGGGCGCGCTCGGTTACACCATGCAGGTGGAATCCGGCGAGCATAACCTGATGAGCAAGGAGGAAATCGAGAACAAGATTGCCACCTTTACCGGCGGCCGGGTGGCCGAGGAACTGGTATTCCACTCCATCACCACCGGCGCGTCCAACGATATCGAGCAGGCCACCAAGCTTGCCAGAGCTATGATTACCCGTTTTGGTATGAGCGAGGAGTTTGATATGGTGGCCATGGAGACGGTCAGCAACCAGTATCTGGGTGGAGACACCTCTCTGGCATGCTCTCCGGAGACGGCCACGCTCATTGACAAAAAGGTAGTAGAGGTGGTACGTGCAGAGCATGAGAAGGCCAGAAAGCTTCTGACCGAGAATATGCCGAAGCTCCATGAGATCGCCAAATTCCTGTACGAGAAGGAGACCATCACCGGCGAAGAATTCATGGAAATCCTGAACCGGAAAGAGGAAGTACCGGCAGTAACTGAATAAAAGAGCTATATAATAGGAAGAAACAGGCGTCCGAACAGAAAAATAAGTACTGTTCGAACGCCTGTTTTGTGATATAATGTCGTTAGGCATGACATCCTGCCGGATGGCATCCAAAGCGGAGCGACATATCCGAAGGAGATGTTGTAATAAGAAAAGACTAGAAAAACAGGGAGCATAACAGGACATTATGGCACGAGGCAGAAGAAGAAAAGGAAAAAATCAGGCGAGAAAGTTCCTGCTGGCGGTGATCGCCCTGGTACTGGCGGCAGTCTATCCGGTGCAGGAGCAGCTGACAAAGGAGACGGGCGGAGCGGGCGTTTCAGATGGCTCCACCCTGGAGGTGCATTATCTGGACATCGGACAGGGCGATTGTACCCTGATCCGACAGGGCAGCCACGCCATGCTTATCGATGCAGGGAACAACAGCAAAGGAACCCAGGTACAGGCATACCTGGAAAATCAGGGAATTGATCATCTGGACTATGTTATCGGCACCCATCCGGACGCGGATCACATCGGCGGTCTGGATGTGATTATTTACAAGTTCGACTGCGATGAGGTGTGGATGCCCGATTACAGCAAGGATACCCGGACTTACGACGATGTGATTCAGGCAGTGAAGGCCAAAGATTATCAGATTACCCACCCGAAAGCGGGAGACGAATATGCGCTGGGCGAGGCCCGGGTGACAGTGGTATGTCCGGTAAAAGACAGCTACGGCAGTAACGCCAATGATTATTCCATCGGTGTGCGGGTGCAGTTTGGTGAGAACAGCTTCTTATTTACAGGGGACGCCGAGGAGCATTCCGAGGAAGACATGATAGCCAGCGGGGAGAAGCTGAAAGCGGACGTCTACAAAGCGGCCCATCATGGCAGCCGCACCGCCAATACGGAGGACTTTTTAAAAGCCATCGATCCGCAGTATGTGGTCTTCAGCTGCGGTGAGGGGAACACCTACGGACACCCCCATGCGGAGGTTTTAAACCGTCTCCGGGAAATGGGAATTCAGATTTTTCGGACGGATGATCAGGGTACCATAGTGGCCGTGTCAGACGGACAAACGCTCGTGTTTAACGCATCCCCGTCGGATAACTGGACGCCGGGAGAACCGAAAGGAAAGTAGAGGAAGAGGAAATGGAACAGATAGAAGATAAGAAACAATTCGCGGTGCTGATCGATTCAGATAATATCAGCGCAAAGTACGCGGCAAGCATTTTTAATGAGATTGAGAACTACGGATACGCGTCCTTCCGGCGGATTTACGGCAACTGGTCCGGTAAGTCCAATGGGTGGAAGGAGCAGGTGCTTCTGGAGAATTCCATCACGCCGGTCCAGCAGTTTTCCTATACCACAGGCAAAAACTCCACCGACATGGCCATGGTCATCGACGCCATGGATATCCTGTATTCGGGCAAGGTGGACGGCTTCTGCCTGGTGACCAGCGACAGTGATTTTACCCGTCTGGCCATGCGCCTTCGGGAGGAAAATATGTACGTCATCGGTATGGGGGAATCCAAGACGCCCATGGCCCTGACCAAGGCCTGCAATAAATTTATTCACCTGAATCTCATCAATAAGCAAGTGGGCGACGTGGAGACAGTGTCCGCCATAAGCGGACAAAAGAAGGGAAGCAAGGCGGCAGAGGAGGAGCATACCAGTGCGGTGACGCCTCTTTCACAGATTGAGGACGCTATGATTTCCATCATCAACGACAATGAGAACAAGGGCAAAATTACGTATCTGGGCGAGCTGGGCAGCCGCCTGAACGATCGGTTTACGGATTTTGACGTACGGAATTACGGTTACACGAAACTGATGGTATTCCTGAAAGATACCTGTCCGAGGCTGTTCCTCTATCAGCTGGATTCAGCCTGGGCAGTGGGCCTGAACGATCAGTTGGACCGGGAAAAGCTGGAACAGGAGATTCGGGTATTCATTCAGAAAAACGGCGGGCAGGTGGACAATCTGTCCCTGATTTACGAGGAGATTCACAAGAAGCACAGTTCCTTTGATATCAAGGATTACGGTTACAGCCGCCTGTCCAGCTTCCTGCGCAGCATCCGTTCCCTTTCAGTCAGCGGGAACAGCGTCAGCATCCGGGAAAAAAAATAGCAGTAAATATCCGGAAAATAAAACAGCTGGAAAAAGCGCTTGACAAAATGAATTTTGCGGGGGTAAGATAGATGGCAAGTAATTAGCGGGTGACCGTAGGATTACGGAGAATATCAAAAGGAGGAAACTATTATGAAAAAGGTATTAAGCTTAGTTCTGGCTGGTTCCATGGTTCTTTCCCTCGCAGCATGCGGCGGCTCCAAGGATACCACAAGCACAACAGACAGCTCCGCAGCTTCTTCTACTGAGGCGGCAGGAAGCGACACATTTAAGATCGGCGGCACAGGCCCTATCACCGGCGGCGCTGCTATCTACGGAAATGCTGTAAAGAACGGTATTCAGATCGCAGTTGACGAGATCAACGAGGCAGGCGGAATCAACGGATATCAGATCGACTATAACTTCCAGGATGACGAGCATGACGCTGAGAAGGCTGTCAACGCTTACAACAACCTGAAAGACTGGGGCATGCAGGTTCTCATCGGAACCACCACCAGTGCTCCGTGTATCGCAGTTGTTGAGAAGACTCATGCAGACAACATGTTCCAGATTACACCGTCCGGAACAGCAGTAGAGTGCGTACAGTATGACAACGCATATCGTATGTGCTTCTCCGACCCGACACAGGGTACCGAGTCCGCAAAGTACATCGGCGAGAACGGAATGGCACAGAAGGTAGCTGTTATCTACGACAGCTCTGACGTATATTCCACAGGTATCTATGAGGCGTTCGCTGCAGAGGCAGAGAACCAGCCGTTCGATATTGTATCTGTAGAGGCTTTTACAGCTGACGCGAAGACAGACTTCTCTGTACAGGTTCAGAAGTCCAAGGACGCAGGTGCAGACCTGCTGTTCATGCCGTTCTACTACACAGAGGCTTCTCTGGTACTGGCAGAGTGCAACAAGCAGGGCTATGAGCCGACCTTCTTCGGCTGCGACGGTATGGACGGAATTCTGGGCGTGGAGAACTTCGACACCGCTCTGGCAGAGGGTCTGACCTTCCTGGCTCCGTTCGTAGCAAAGTCTGAGGATGAGCAGGTACAGAGCTTCGTATCCAAGTACGAGGCAGCTTACGGCGAGACTCCGAATCAGTTCGCGGCAGACGCTTATGACTGCGTATACGTAGTAAAGGCTGCTATCGAGGCAGCAGGCGCTACACCGGATATGAGCGTATCCGATCTGTGCGACGCGATGAAAGAGGCTATGGCTTCCGTATCCTACAGCGGTATCACCGGCAAGGATATCACCTGGGGCGAGGATGGCGAGCCGAACAAGGCTCCGCTGGTAGTTAAGGTTGTAGACGGAGAGTACACAGAGCTGTAAGCTCAGGCAAAGATTCACAGACGCTGTTCCGCAAGGCGTTTTACTGTGAACGCAGTGAACAGGAAAACAACCCAACGAGGGGATTCTTCACAGGGATCCTCTCGTTTTCGCTTTTTCTGTCTGAGGTCAGAAAAGGCAGCCGACACGCAAAAGTTTTTGGAAATACGCCGTGTTAGCACAATAAAGTGTTGTATGAGCAGATCTTCTATGCTATAATAGAACGCAAAACTCGTCAACAGACAAAAAGAAGAGGTGTTATGTATGATAGGATTCATATCCTACCTGGTGAATGGAATCAGTCTGGGAAGCGTATACGCGCTGATCGCGCTGGGCTACACTATGGTATATGGAATTGCGAAGATGCTGAACTTCGCGCATGGAGATGTAATTATGATCGGCGCTTACGTGGCGTTTACCGCAGTCAGCGGTATGGGAATGCCGCCGGTAGTGGGCGTCCTGCTTTCCGTTGTGGCATGTACAGTCCTGGGCGTTCTGATTGAGCGGATTGCCTATAAGCCACTGAGAAAGGCTTCCAAGCTGGCCGTGCTGATTACCGCCATCGGTGTCAGCTACTTCCTGCAGAACGTAGCACTTCTGATTTACGGAGCAAATACCAAGTCCTTCACTTCTGTCGTGACCATCCCGGCTCTGAAGCTGATGGACGGCAAGCTGGTGATCTCCGGCGAAACCATTGTGACTGTAGTGGCCTGCTTGATCATCATGGCCGGACTGATGACCTTTATGAAATATTCCAAATCCGGCCGCGCCATGCTGGCCGTATCCGAGGACAGCGGCGCAGCCCAGCTCATGGGCGTCAATGTCAACGCGACCATTGCCCTGACCTTCGCCATCGGTTCCGCACTGGCGGCCATCGCGGGCGTACTGATGTGCTCCTCCTATCCGGCCCTGACCCCGTACACCGGCTCCATGCCTGGTA
>CAKROP010000079.1 GCA_934373375.1 uncultured Anaerosacchariphilus sp. | reverse complement strand
ACGATAGCCTCACATGCGCCTGTCAGAACTACGTTCTCCTGCTGCAGGAAGTTACCTGCCATCGGAATACCACGACGCATCGCTACCTCGTTGGAGGTACAGCATACACCGGATACGGTGATGCCCTTCGCGCCCATGCTCTTTGCGTACGCGATCATCTCCGGATCGTCTGCATACTCACAGACCATCTCAGAAAGTGACGGGTCATGTCCGTGTACTACGATATTTACATTGTCAGCGTTCATAACGCCCAGGTTTGCCTCAGTGTCGATGGGCTTCGGAGTTCCGAACAATACGTCGGAGAACTCGGTTCCGCACATGGATCCGCCCCAGCCGTCAGCCAGACCTGCTCTCAAGGACTGACGAACCAGCGCCTCCGGAAGGGAAGAACATCCCATATGAGTCATATGTAAGGAAGTAGCTACCTCACGGTCAATGGCTCTCGGCTCGATCTCAGCATCATGCCACAGCTTCTGGGTGTGCTCCGGAGCTCTCTTCAGCCATCTCTGTACGCCGAAGGGCTTACCATACTCCATCAGAGCTGTCTCTGCCATCTCGTGAGCCAGATCATAGATATCCTTACCCTCAGTCTCTACGCCCCACTCCTTCGCGATGCGGATCAGCTTCTCCGGATCCTTTACCTTGTAAGCTCCATCCGGCTGTGCAGCATACAGGGTATGGCAGATCTCACGGCCATGGTCAGAGTGTGTAGCTGCTCCGCCTGCTGTGAATTTCAGATAGTTACGGCCTACGATACCATGTACGTCACATCCGCAGATACCTCTCGGCGCCTTCGGCGTAATACGGCACGGTCCCATAGCACAGATTCGGCAGCAGACACCCTGCTCACCAAACTTACAGTGCGGTGTCTGGTTCTTCACACGAAGCTGCCAGGCATCAGCACCTACCTTTGCTCCTGTCTCCAGAAGTCTGGCTGTTGCGGCTTCCATTTCCTCCACCGTTGTCAACTTTAAATCTCCCATTATAAACCTCCTACCTTTTTTTATTTTCATAAATTTATTATGAAAGATCCAACTGGTCAATAATACTGTACAGCGCCTTGCGGACCGGAGAATCCTCCGGAAGCTTTACTGTGGGCACGCCGTCACAGTCATACTCAAACACCTGCTCGTCCTGAGGAACGACGCCCAGCAGATGAAGGCCCTGTTTTTCGATCTCTTCTTTCGTTCCCGCGTTCAGCACTCCACCCGGAGCGCGATTGATAATCAGTCCTACGGACCTGGGCTTCAGTCCACATTCCGGAATCAGCTTCGCGATACGTCCTACCGCCTGCACGCCTCTGCGTGAGCAGTCGCTGACCAGAATAATGGTATCTACCGACGGAAGAATTCCGCGGCTGATGTGCTCCATTCCCGCTTCATTATCTACTACTATATATTTGTAATTCTTGGCATATCTTGCAATCTGGGTCGTCAGAAGTCCATTGACAAAGCAATAGCATCCTTTTCCCTGTGTGTGACCCATCACCAGTAAATCATAATCATCCTGCTCGGAAAGCGCTTCCCCGAATTTCAGCTCCGCGTAATCCTGCTTGGACATTCCTTTCGGAATCGGGTTGGAACCCGCTGTCTCTGCCTTTGCAATCTCCTCACGAATCTCGCCCAGGGTCGGAGCAGCCTCCACGCCCAGCACCTCGTTCAGATTGGAATTGGCATCTGCATCTACAGCCAGAACAGGTCCCTGCTTTTTCTGGCACAGGTATTCAATTAAAAGTCCTGTAAGTGTAGTTTTTCCCACACCGCCTTTTCCGGCTACGGCAATTGTATGTGGCATATCTTTGTTCTCTCCTGCCTTTTATCGCGGGCAGGTTTGTGCCCCGCCCGCAATTTTAATAATCAATTTTAAGTAACTAGATTAAGGTCTTCAGACCTGCGCGGTCGATGATCTCGGATACATCTTTCCACTTGTTCAGAGCGTACAGATGGATACCGTTTACACCCAGAGAACGATAAGTATCGATCTGCTTGATGGTATACTCGATTCCTGCCTCGCGGAATCTCTTAATCTTGTCATCATAGAACATATCGAACGGCTTGCCCTCAGCGTCCTTAGCTGCGAACGGATTCGGGAACAGCCAGTTCTGGGAAATAATCTTGCAGAGCTCGTGATCCATCACGCAGCCGTTGCGGGACAGTGCCATATTGATGGTAGCTGCCTGATCCAGAATCGGCATAACTCCTACGTCTACCGGCATGGTAACACCAGCGGAGTAGATAGCATCCAGCCAGTACTTGAACTGCTCCATATCCCAGCAAAGCTGAGTCATGATGTAGTCAGCGCCGTTATCCTGCTTCTGCTTCAGAACCGCGATATCGGACTCCAGGCTTCTGCATGCGATGTGTCCCTCCGGGGAACCTGCAACAGCGATCTCAAACTTATCGCCGAACTCGTCGCGAATGAACTTTACAAGATCTGTAGCATACTGGAAATCACCACAGGTAGTGGTCTCGCCCAGCGGAATATCTCCACGAAGAGCCAGAACGTGATCTACGCCCTCGTTCAGGTACTGCTGCAGCTGATCCTTCATGCCTTCCTTGGTGTTCTTGATTACGGTAAAGTGGGTAACCGGTGTGGTGCCAGCGTTCTTAATCATCTGACATACCTCGCGGTTTGCTCCTACATTTCCGCCGCCTGCGCCGTATGTACAGGAAATGTAATCCGGCTGATACTTGCACAGATGCTCGATTGTGCCCGGAAGATTCTCCATACCCTTCTCAGTCTTCGGCGGGAAAACCTCGAAAGACAGCGCCATGCGCTCGTTCATGATGTCTGTTAACTTTGTCATTTCAACCAACCTCCATTTTTTCTATATATCAACAATATTGATATCCCATTCAGACCCGCACGTACGGCTGCCTCCGTACAGCGTGCCCCCGCTTTTCATAAGCGGACAATAGCCCGTCTTTATACAGACGGGCAGTTTAACTTCACTACGGAGCCAGTCAGATCTACGAAGGAAATCGCTCCTTCTACAACCACCTCGGCGCCCATGATATCAATCAGACGCACCGAATCGCCTTCCACGTAAATCTTGCTGACATTCTTCAGCACGACCTCTTCCGTGTCTTTCATCGTCTTATATACAGTTGCCAAACACATAATGATGCCTCCTTGTAAACTGTCGTTACTGCACTAAGGAAAGCGCCAGGCTCAGATACAGATTGCCCTTATCGAAATTCTCGATGGCTTTCTCAATCTGTACCGCCACATCTTCCTTTCCTGTCTCACGGAACTTCTTCGCCACCTCAGCCAGCTCCGCAGCATGGTGCTTGTTGTGATCCAGCATATAGGAAAGCAGCGCTTCCTGCTCGCTTCCCGGCTTGTGATCGCCGCAGCCACATCCGCAGCCCTCGTGGCTGTGATCGTGTGTATGCTCATGACAGTGCTCATGGTCATGCTCATGTCCGTGGCAATGTCCGTGTTCTCCGTCTACCATATGCATGGTTGTCTCCTCCTTTTACTCTATCTTTTAAATTGTGTTAATTTCCTGACAATCTTAGTACAATTATACCCTGACAGGGGGATTTTATCAAGTCGAATTTGGCCGAATAAAGGCTTTAAATTGTATTTCTTTGCATACATTCCAGCCCTGTCAAATTGCAATTGACTTTTCCCTGTTTTTTTTGTACCCTTAGTAAAAGTGTACACGATAACCCCGATAACTTCAAGCAAAAGGTGTAAAAATGGACAAAAAATTTGAGATAACTGGCACTACAAAGCTTACCGGTCTGCTGGGAAATCCCGTTTCCCACAGCATTTCTCCGGCCATGCACAACACTTCTTTCCAAAAATTGGGCCTAGACTACGCTTATCTGGCTTTTTCCGTGGATGAAACGCATTTCGAACGGGCCGTGGACGGACTTATCACCCTGGGGGCCGCCGGCTGGAACTGTACCATGCCCCTGAAGCGGCTTATGTACGAGCGGGTGGATACCCTCTCCGACTCTGCTCTCTTAAGCGGCGCGGTCAATACGGTGGTAAACCGGGACGGTGAGCTTTTCGGCGATAATACGGACGGCTATGGCTTTCTGCAGTCCATGCGGGACGCAGGCTTCTCCTGTGAGGGAAAGCACGCGGTTCTGCTCGGCAGCGGCGGAGCGGCGGCAGCCATTCTGGCCCAGGCGGCCCTGGACGGCACTGCCTTCATCGACGTCTTCGCCCGGAGCACCTCCGCATCCACCAAGCTCATTGCTGAAGAAATAGAACGCATTCATGGAAAATGCGACTGCCGCATCCGGCTTTTTGATTTGGCTGATGAAGTATCTCTGAAAAAAAGTCTGGACAAGGCCCACATCCTCATCAACGCCTCTTCCGTGGGCATGGCTCCCCGCACGGACGCTTCGCTGATTTCCGATCCGTCCTTCTTCCATCCGGGTCTGGTAGTGGGGGACGTCATCTACAATCCCCGGGAAACCCTTTTTCTGCGTACAGCCCGGGAAGCAGGCTGCCACACCTTCAATGGTATGTACATGCTGCTCCATCAGGGCGCTAAGGCCTTCGAGCGCTGGACCGGACAGGCGATGCCGGTGGAATATATCCGGGACTTGTATTTCCGTTAGGACTTCCGTTTCAGAAGATTTCGTGCTATAATAAACCAAGCTGCAGTTTTGCCGACGGCAGATCCGCAGCTTTCTTTCTACCGAGAGAGCATTATTACGTTAATACACAAAAGTGTAATTATTTTCAAATCTGGAGATGAACCGTTATGATTTACCTTGACAATGGCGCCACCACCTTTCCGAAACCGGAATGTGTCTGGGACGCCGTAGACCATTTTAACCGGACGGCGGCTGTCAACGCGGGCCGGGGCGCGTATCAGGCTGCCCGGGACGCCACCGCCATGATCCGGGAGGTCCGTGAGCAGCTGATCAGTCTCTGCGATGCCAGAGCACAGGCCCAGGTTATCCTGACCCCTTCTGTCACCATTGCCCTGAACCAGCTTATTCAGGGACAGAAATGGACGCCGGAATCGGTGGCCTACGTATCCCCTTACGAACACAACGCGGTACTCCGCCCCTTAAAGCTTCTGAAAAAGCACATCGGCATCCGGGTTCTGGAGCTGCCCCTCGCCGCAGATCTTTCCATTGACCTGGAGGCCACGAAAGAAATGTTCCGGCAGACCCCACCGGATTTTGTCAGCGTCTCTGCTGTCAGCAATGTGACCGGTTACATTCTGCCGGCCCGGGAAATCTTTCTGATGGCTAAAGAATATGGCGCTTTCACTCTGCTGGACGCAGCTCAGGCCATGGGACTTCTAAAGCTGCGCTTCTCTTACCTCCGGGCGGACGCCATCACCTTCGCCGGACACAAGACGCTTTATGCGCCCTTTGGCATCGGTGGCTTTCTGTTAAAGAACGGGATCGATCTGGAAGAGCTTCTGGCCGGCGGCAACGGCATGAAATCCTTAAGCGAAGACATGCCCCGCTATATGCCCGAGAAAATGGAGTGCGGCAGCATGGACACTCCCGCCATCGCAGGTCTGCAGGCTTCTCTCCAGTGGCTGAAGACTGCAAAGCCGAAAAAAATCGAGGATGAGCTGATGGAATATCTGATTCCACAGCTTCGGGAGATTCCCGGCCTGCACCTCTACTGTGCACCGGATCCCAGTCTTCAGGCAGGCGTTATCTCCCTGAATCTCGATGGATTCCGAGCCAATGAAGTAGGCGCAATTCTCGACAAAGAATGGGATATCGCAGTCCGGGCCGGCCACCACTGTGCTGCGCGAATTCATAAACACCTGAAGAATCAGGAATTCGACGGCACCGTCCGGGTAAGCATAAGCGCATTCACCACGAAGGATGAGTTGGACACGCTGGTGAAGGGCTTAAAGAGTATTGACCGGGACATGCTAAAGGGAATTTCTTCCAGCGTTCTTCGGGGCAATTGCTGATTTATCAGATACCTATATGCGCAAGATACATGCGCAGATCAAAGAAAAGAAAGGAACATACACTATGAGCTATGACATGTTATTTGAAAAAGGACGTATCGGAACCCTGGTTCTGAAAAACCGCGGCATCATGATGCCCATGGCCACGGATTTGGCCGACAAGGACGGCATCGTTACCCCCAGACAGATCCGCTACTATCAGGAGCGGGCCAAGGGCGGTGTCGGCATGATTATCAATGAATATACCGGTGTAGACGACGTGGACAGCATTCCGTCCATCCACAACCTGCGTATTGCCCGGGACTATCACATCTCCGAGATGGAGAAGCTGACCGACGCGGTTCATCTCTACGGCTGTAAGATTGCGGCGCAGATTCACCACGGCGGCGCTACCTCCAACCCGAACTTCACCGGACGCCAGAACCTGGCACCCAGCGCCGTTCCCATTGCGGACGGACGCCCGGTTCCGAAGGAAATGACACTGGAGGATATCAAGCGTGTCGAGCAGAAGTTTATCGACGCTGCCGTCCGCTGTCAGAAAGCAGGCTACGACGCTGTAGAGCTTCACGGCGCCCACGGCTATCTGATCGCCCAGTTTTTCAGTAAATATTATAACCGCAGAACCGACGCATACGGCGGAAGCGTCGAAAACCGCTGCCGCTTCATCGCGGAAATCATCGCGGGCATCCGCGCCAAGCTTGGCTCCCGTTTCCCGATCATTGTCCGCATGTGCGGCGACGAGATGACCCCTGTAGATGGCTTCCTGACTCTGGAAGATGGTCTCGAGATTGCCAAATATCTGGAAAGCTGCGGTATCGACGCCATCAATATCAGTAACGGAAGCGCCCGCAACGGCGACGCCAACTGCGAGCCCTTCTCCTATCAGTCCGGCTGGAAAAAGCACGTGGCGAAGGCTTATAAGGAAGCCCTTCACATTCCGGTTATCGCTACGAACACCATCAAGGATCCGGATTTCGCAGAATCTCTTCTGGAGGAAGGCGTCTGTGATTTCGTGGGTCTGGGCCGTTCCCAGCTGGCAGATCCGGATTTCATGAACAAGGCCAAGACCGAGCATGCAGATGAAATTCGTAAATGCATCGGCTGCCTCTACTGCCGTGAACGTGTACTGGGTCAGGGACTTCCCATTCGCTGCGCCATCAACGCGCGTACCGCCAGAGAGGATGTCTTCTCCCATATCCGCAGGGACGGCGCAGGCAAGACGGCTGTCGTCGTGGGCGGCGGCCCCGCCGGTATGGAGGCTGCACGGGTGCTGGCACTGCGTCAGTTCCATGTGGTCCTCTTTGAAAAGGAGACAAAACTGGGCGGTACTCTGAACGTGGCCGACAAGCCTGCTTTTAAAGATAAGCTGACCCGCCTTTCCGAAACCATGGAGACCCAGATCTGCCACCTGGGCGTAGAAGTCCGTCTCGGCACCGCCGCTACTCCGGAGCTGGTAAGCGCCCTGAACCCGGTGGGCATCGTAGTTGCCTGCGGCGCTGAGCCTGTGATTCCGCCCCTGCCGGGCATGCAGCAGAATCATGTCTGCACCGCGGAAGATGTCCTGACCGGCAAAGCGAATCCGACCGGACAGGTGGCCGTCATCGGTTCCGGCCTGACCGGGCTTGAGACCTCTGAGATGCTTTTGAGCCGTGGTCTCTCCGTCTCCATCATCGAGATGGCTCCGGATATGGGTCCGGGTATCTTTGGCGCCATCCGAAATGATGAGCTCAGCCGCATTCTGCCTCACAACCCGGGCGTCTACACCGGCCACAAGCTCCTCTCCATCGAGGAAAAGACCGTAACCCTGGAAAAGACTGACGACCATAGCACGGTGGTTCTGCCCGCCGACTCCGTAGTCCTGGCCCTGGGTGTTCGCCCGCGCTCCACTCTGGCTGAAAGCTTCGAGTCCTGCTGCCCGCAGGTGCATATCGTCGGCGACGCCCGCAAGGGTGGCCGCATCGCTACAGCGGTACGGGAAGGCTTTGAAGCTGCTTATGTCTTTGAGGCATAATTTTCAAAAGCATTTCCCATTTTCATAAGAACTTTAATAAGGAAAGCCTGTCGTAAAATGTATCGCTTACATTATACGACAGGCTTTTTCGTAAATATCCTATGTATGAAAAAAATCAGACATTCCCCAGCAGCTGTGGC
>CAKROP010000078.1 GCA_934373375.1 uncultured Anaerosacchariphilus sp. | reverse complement strand
CCCATACTTGGCCACCCGCAGGCCCTCCCCGACGGCTCCGACAGCCTGGTGATGGGCGCTGTTGACCCGTGGAAAGCTACCATAAAGCTGCGCCGGAAAGGTACCGTGCGCAGCTTTTGTTATGTGAATTTTGTCCGCTTCATCCCAGGCATGGATGGCCAGAGATTCAGGACCTAGATCCTGAATCAGCGTCCCGCCAAAGGCCACATTGATAAGCTGAATCCCCTTGCAGATGCCAAGCACCGGTTTTCCCGCAGCCGCAAAAGCCCGGAACAGCGAGAACTGCACGGAGTCCAGCAGAGAGTCGATATTCCGTGACCCCTTATTTTCCATATGATAGAAAAAAGGACTGATATCTCCGCCGCCGGGCAGAACGAGACCGTCAAAATCTGCCGGAGCCGGAAGCCGTCCGTCTGCCAACAGCATGGAAAGCTCCCGGTCAGTTCCGCAGAGCACTTCTGCGTCCGCCCCCAACAGCGAAAACGCGGCGCAGTAATTCCGGGTCTGCTCCCGGAATCCCGCAATCAGAATTTTTTTATGTACCATGGTAGAAACCTGCCTGTAGGAAAAGAATTTCTCCTAATATATGCGGGGAAAGCCGGGAAAAGAAGTCCCATTTCCAGGGGAATACCAAGCGAATATCTGGAGGAATCTTACAAAAAAGAAGCCTGGAAGAGCCAATAAGTGATGGTCGCGTTTAAGGTTTCATTAAGAATTTATGAATGTCCTTGAAGTTCAAAAAATATATGGTATTGTATTACAAGACTAATACAGATATTGGACAAAAAGGAAAAAATGTGTAACATCTGTAAGGATCCGCAGGCGTCATCCGGCGGACAGCGAAGAAAGAAGGAGAACAACATGAGCGCACTGGTGGAAGTAAAAGACATCTGCAAGATCTACAACCCCGGCGAAAATGAAGTCCGGGCGCTGGATCACGTGAGTCTTTCCATAGAAACAGGAGAATTTGTAGCCATCATCGGCCAGTCCGGTTCCGGTAAATCCACCCTGATGAATATGCTGGGCTGTCTGGATACGCCCACATCGGGAACCTACTACCTGAACGGGCAGGACGTGTCCACCCTGACCGACGACGAGCAGTCGGATATCCGCAACAAAGAAATCGGCTTTATCTTCCAGGGCTTCAACCTGATCAGCAACCTGACCGCCCGGGAAAATGTGGAGCTGCCCCTGATTTACCGGGGCGTGCCGAAGAAGGAGCGGGAACGCCTCTCAGAGGAATCCCTGAAAATCGTCGGTCTGGCCCACCGTATGGATCATAAGCCCAATGAGATGTCCGGCGGCCAGCAGCAGCGCGTGGCCATCGCCCGGGCCATTGCGGCGAAGCCGCCGGTGATTCTGGCAGATGAGCCCACGGGAAACCTGGATTCGGGATCCAGCAAAGAGATTTTGCAGATTCTAAAGGAACTCTACAAGGGCGGCCGGACCGTCATCCTGATTACCCATGACAACGGCATTGCGGCTCAGGCCAAGCGCGTCATCCGCATCATGGACGGCCATATTGTAGAAGATTACATCAATGAAGATGTTGTATTTTAAAGAAAGAATGAGGAGTGGAACCATGGAAGAGAAAAAGAGCCTGATGGAAGAATGGGAAGCCGACGAGGCGCTCACAGAACAGGAAGAACAGAAAGCAAAAAAGAGCCTGTTCAAAAAGAGCGCCCAGAAGGAGAAGAAAGAGAAAACACCGCTGACTCCGGCCCAGAAGAAAAAGCGACGGAAACGGATTATCATCGGCAGCGTAGTCGTGGTGGTAGCAGCCGTTGCCGTTTTGCCGCGAGCCTTCGCAGGACCCAGCTACCCGGTGGTCAGTGTCAAAGAGGTAACCGTCGGCAGCGTCAGCCAGTCTGTGGACGGCAGCGGCGCGGTGCAGTCCGAGGAGGTGAAGACCTATTTCTCCCCGGTATCCGCCACCGTTTCAGCGTTTGATTTACAGGTGGGCGACACCGTGGAGGCAGGCGACACGCTGCTTACCTACGACAGCGCCGAGCTTGATAACCTTTACAAACAGGCGGAGCTGACCGGCAGCGCAGCCAACTATGGCTATCAGGATTCCATTCAGAAGGATAATAAAAACGCATCCGAATACAACCGTTCCTCTGCGGCGTTGGAAATTATCAATAAACAGCTGGACGACGAAGATGATAATGTGGACCACCTGAACAAGCGTGTCAACGAGTACACCGGCTATCAGGGAGATTCTTCCAATAAGCTGGCGGATCTGAAGAGCCGGCAGGACGCGGCGAAAGCAGCGATTGCGGCATTAGATACAGCTAACCAGACTTTGAAGGACGCAAAGTTCGCGTTGGACAGCTCTACGCTTGCGAAGGACAGCGAAGACTACAAGAAGCTGCAGGACGCTGTGACAGTAGCTCAGAACGCTGTAAACGAGGCCACACCCGCAGCCCGGCAGGCGCAGACGGATCTGCCGAACATCGAGAAGAGCATCCAGGACGAGCAGAACAACTATAACGAAATCGTGAAAAAGCTGGACAGCTACCAGAGCCGTTTAAAGGATGCAGAGAAAAATAAGACCAAGCTGGAAACCAGCAAATCCAAGGAGGAGGGCATCAAGGATTCCACCGACGCGGCCAAGCTCTCCGGCGCGGCCAGGAGCCAGCTGGCAGCCCAGAATAACTTGAGCACCCTGGAAGCAACGATGACCAAGGATGACATCCAGCAGGGCAAGGACGGTATCAAAGCAGATTTCTCCGGCGTGGTAACGAAGGTGGCAGCAGTGGCAGGCGGCCCGGCCACCAAGGGCGGCGAGCTCCTGACCGTAGCCAGCAGCGAGGACGTTATCGTGGAAATGAGCATCACCAAATCCGACCTGGAGAAAATGGAAGAGGGTCAGAAAGCCACTGTGACGCTGGCAGGCCATACTTACGAAGGCACCGTAACCAAGCTCAGCCGCATTGCCGAGAAGAACGACAAGGGAACCCCGGTGGTTACCGCGCAGGTCAAGATTGACAACCCGGACGAAAACATTTATCTGGGACTGGAGGCCAAGGTCAGCGTACAGGGCCGCTCAGCGAAAGACGTGCTGGTGGTTCCGGCTGAGTGCGTAAACTCCGGTCAGGACGGCGACTTCTGCTACGTGGTCAATGAAAATGGCGTCGTAGAGAAAAAAGTGATTGAAAAGGGTCTGGCTTCCGATGACGCCGTAGAAGTAAAATCCGGTCTGGCAGCAGGCGACAAAGTCATTTCCGGCGGCCTGACCACCGGCATCACCGAGGGCACCCGCGTCACCGCAGTGGAGGAGTAAGCATGGCACAGCTATATGAATACATCAAAATGGCCCTGGACAACATCCGGGCCAACAAGGGCCGTTCCTTCCTGACCATGCTGGGCATCATCATCGGTATCTCTTCCGTCATCATGATTATGTCCATCGGCGGAGGCGCGAAGACGAAAATGAGCGACGCCTTAAATGCCATTGCCGGAGGCCAGATTTACGTCTATTCCAATACGGACGGCGGAACGGACGAACAGCAGATTACCGTGGAAGATATGAATGCCATCAAAGAGAAAATCCCCCATGTGAAGGGCGTGACGCCTTCCGACAGCATGTTTGGCAGCATCCTGACTCCGAAAGGAACCTTTGATGTGTACGCCACCACAGGTACGGCGGATTTGGAATATACCCACAATCCGGAAATGGTAGCGGGGCACTATTTTACAGATTCCGACGTGGAGGCCATGAATCTGGTGGCCGTGGTCAGCCAGAGCGACGCCATCAAAATGTTCGGAACCGACGACGTGATTGGCATGACCGTGGAGGCAACCATTTACAATGTAACCCAGGAAATCACCATCTGCGGCGTCATGAAATCCGAGGACGAGGGCGGCATGATGGGCGCAATGATGGGAGAGACCAGTTATGTGAATTTTTATATGCCTTACACAGCCAATTATGCCTTTGGTTATGAACTGGATTCCTTCTACGGCCTGAATATCATTTCTGAGGGAAGCCAGTATTCCAGGGAAGTGGGTCAGGAGGCGCTGAATCTGCTGGCAAGCCGGCACCAGACCCAGGGGGAAGACGCCTTTATGCTCCAGGACGGCGACAGCCAGATTGCCCAGATTACCAGTATGCTGGACATGATTACCGCTTTCATCGCCCTGGTGGCGGCCATTGCCCTGTTGGTTGGCGGCATCGGCGTCATGAACATCATGCTGGTATCCGTCACTGAGCGTACCCGGGAAATCGGTATCCGAAAAGCCCTGGGTGCCCGCACCGGATCCATCATGATGCAGTTTCTGGCCGAATCCGCCATCATCACCTGCATGGGCGGCCTCATCGGCATCGTGCTGGGCCTTCTGGGAGCTTACGGCATCTGCTCCCTGCCCGTGCTGGGCTTCAAGCCCGCCATCAGTATCGTGACGATAGTACTGGCCACGGTATTCTCCTCAGCCGTGGGCATCTTCTTCGGTATCTACCCGGCGAAGAAGGCGGCGCGTTTAAGTCCCATCGAAGCTCTGCGGAGAAACTAATCCGGGCAGGCACTCTCCCTTATGGGAAATCACCCGACAGCCTTCAACAAAATGTCGAAAAATGTCGAAATTTCATCCGGCAGAATTTGAGTTTTCCACTTGAATTCTGCCGGATTCTGTTATATCATAGGTTCAACGATTCCTCCGGAATTCACCGGAGTGTCACGGCAGATCGCCGATTTTACCAAAGAAGAAAAAACAGAGAATCACTGGAAATGGAGTGATGGAAGAGTGCAGTTTTGTCTGGCGGCCTGTACAGACAGGGGAAAAACCAGGCGCGTCAATCAGGATGGACTTCTGCTGCAGCAGGCGCTCTGCGGGCGGAAGCGTTATGTGCTGGCGGCGGTCTGCGATGGCATGGGCGGCCTGGAAAAGGGCGAGCTGGCCAGCAGCGAGGTGCTTCGAAGCCTGGCGGACTGGTTTCAGAGCCGCTTTCCGGAGGTACTCGTGGCCGGATTTCCGGAACGGGAGCTTTTAGGTGACTGGAAAAATCTGGTACATACGGAAAATGAAAGGCTTCGGACATATGGAGAGAAGCAGGGAATTGCGATGGGCACCACGTTGACGGCAGCCCTTTTTACCGAAGAAAACTGGTACTGCGTCCATGTGGGCGACAGCCGGTTGTATGAAATTTCAGCAGATACGGCGCGGCAGCTGACCCGGGATCACTCTCTGGCAGCGGAGGCTGTAGAACGGGGATTTATGACCCGGGAGGAAGGTGAAAAGGACAAAAGACGGAGCGTCCTGACCCGCTGTATCGGAGCGTGCCCGGAGACGGTGGCGGAATACCAGAGGGGCGTGCTCAGGCAGGACGCCGTGTACCTTCTGTGCACGGACGGGTTCTGGCACGGCAATGCGCCGGAACGTCTGGCAGCGGCCTTTTCTCCGGATCATCTAACTAGGGAAAAACAGATGCTCCGGGCGGCGAAAAAGGTGACAGCCCGGAACCGAAGGCATGGCGAGAAGGATAATATTTCCGCCCTGCTGGTACGACCTCTCTGTAAAGAAGCGGGGAAAAGAGGAAGGCTATGCTGGAAATCGGGACGGTCATAGGCGGTACCTATAAGATCCTGGACGTCATTGGCCGGGGCGGCATGAGTATCGTGTATCTGGCGATCAATGAGAAAGCCAACAAACCCTGGGCGGTCAAGGAACTGGTCCGGAAAGAGTTTCAGGATCTGGAGACGGATCGAAAAGAAATTGCCCTGATGAAGCGTTTGAAAAATCCCCATCTGCCCAGTATCGTGGATGTGATTGAACAGGGAGAGCGCCTGCTGATTGTCATGGATTATGTGGAAGGGCGGACACTGGACGCAGTGCTGAAGGAGGAGGGCGTTCAGCCGGTGGAGCGGGTCCTGGACTGGGCCGGACAGCTCTGTCAGGTACTGGGGTATCTGCACAGGCAGTCGCCGCCCGTTATTTACCGGGATATGAAGCCTTCCAATGTGATGCTTAAGCCGGACGGAACCATTGTGCTGATTGATCTGGGGGCGGCCCGGGAATTCCGACAGGAGCTTTCGACGGACACGGTGGCTCTCGGAACCTGCGGCTACGCGGCGCCGGAGCAATATGAGGAGGAAGGGCAAAGCGACGCCCGGACGGATATCTATTGTCTGGGGGTGATGCTGTTCCAGTTACTGACCGGAGAGGGGCCTCATATGCTGCAGCCGCTGCGCGCCCTGCGGCCGGAGATTCCGGCAGGTCTGGAGGCCATCGTGGAGCGGTGCGTACAGAAGGAAAAAGCGGGGCGTTATCAGAGCGCGGAAGAGTTGGCTTACGCGTTAGAACACTACTGGGAGCAGGACGCGGCGTATCGGATGGAACAAAAGAAAAAGCTGCGGCGGTTTGCGGCGGTTCTGGGACTGACATTCCTGCTGGGCGTCAGCGCGGCGGCGTCTGGGGCAGCGGAACGGCAATTGCGGCGGGACAGCTACGGTGCCTGGCTTCTGGCAGCAGGGAACGCCACAGAAAAAGAGGAGGAGCTGGCAGCCTGTGAAAAAGCCATTTCCCTGGATCCGAAACGCGCGGATGGGTGGATGACGCTGCTGGAGGATGGCTTTCTGGATGATCAGATCCTGACAGCAGCAGAGAGCGAGCGGCTGCGGGGACTGCTGATTCGCTATGAAAGAGATGGAAAAACCTGGGAACAGCTGTTCCGGGAAAATAAAAGGGGCTATGCGGAATTTGCCTATCAGGCAGGGATTGCCTATTTTTATAAGTATGAGGAGAACTCCGGAAAAAAGAATGCGCGGATCTGGCTGAAAGCGGCGGCTGACTCAGGAAAACTGAACGCCTGGCAGGAGGGACGGGCGGAAAGGCTCTACGCGATCGCCGATTATTATACCCGGATTGGTCAGGCCGACGAGGCGGGGGACGATCTGATTTCCTATGGACAGTACTGGGCGGATCTGTCGGCCCTGACCCGGGGCAATCTGGTAGCGGAGGATAATGCGCGAACGGCGCTGGTGATGTACCAGGAGCTGGTGGGACAGGTCATCACCCGGGGAGCGGAATTTCAGAAGGCAGGTGTGGAACGTGAGGAGCTTGAGTCAGCCCTTCAGGAGATCAGCAAAAGGCTGGGAACGGATTTTGAAGTGCTTTCAGACGCAGAGCAGAAAGCCATAGCGTCGGAAAAGCAGGAACTGACGGACATGCTCCGGAAGGCAGAGCGGCTGCTGGAATCGGTTTACGGAGGCAGAAAATCAGGAGGTTGAATATGGGAGAAGTCATGACGCGCCTGCAAGTATTTCACAGGCTTGGGTTGTTTTTGGGAATCGCCGCAGGCATGTCGTTTATTGGAACGGCGGCTCTGTTTGTGCGCTGGGAGGTAGGTCCGGCCATAGCCTGCCTTGCGGGCTTTCGGGGACAGCGGCAATTTGGCAGGAGACGGGAGAAAATGGGTATGGAAAAGACAGAACTGCTTGAAAATAAAGAAGTTTCGACGGCGGAATTTCGCGTAGAGCGGGAGAGGCTGGTGATTCACAGCCGGGAGCGGATAGGAGGAGAACATTGAAAAAGAGGATAAGGGGAGCGCTCCTGCCGGTACTGGGGCTTGGTCTGTGGCTGGGGCTTGGAGCTGCGGCGTGGGCGGAGGAGACTGACGCGGTGGAAGACCTGCAGGGCCCGAAGCTGCGGGAACTGACCATAGAAGGTACGCCGGTCAGGCAATTCCGGACGGAAGCGGGAGAGGCGACGCTTTACAGAAACCTGGAGGGCGCAGACGTGCGGATAAGCTTCTGTATTGAGGATGAATTGGAAAACTGGAATGCGGAGGCTGTAAAGGTGACGGTGCTTGACGCGCAGGAAGAGCGGATTGTCCGGGAGGGATGCCTGGGGGATTCGGAGATTGTCTGGGAGGAAACAGCGGCCTCTTATCTTCACCGGGGCAGCCTGGAATTTGACGGAGAGCCGGGCGTGGAGGGCGTCTATCAGGCGGTCCTTAGCTATACCGGTGAAAATGGTGTCGGTCTGGAGGAGACAGGAAGCGTCGAAGGCGAACCTTTCATCCTGGATCATCAGGGGCCGACGCTTCAGGTGACATATACGGAACCGGTGCGGACGCTGGCGGCGGATGGAACGGATCTG
>CAKROP010000077.1 GCA_934373375.1 uncultured Anaerosacchariphilus sp. | reverse complement strand
CCCATATACCGTTCACCAGCAACAGCGCCGCCACATAATATTCCTTCCACATTTTTTAACCTCCGCATACGGAACAGGGCGGCAGCATCGTTTCTGAAAGCGGAATTGTATGAATTCCGCGTACCATCGCCGAACAGTTCAGGCTCTGATGATACCGCGTGCCGTCGTCTGTCAGAAACACAGGATCCGCTCCTTCCTTCCAGCATTTTTCACAGGGATAATACTTTCCGCCGGATTCATTTCTCAGATCCGCCACTTCCGAAAGTCCGCTCTGCCGGATAGACAGCTTCAGATAGCGGCAGCTCAGTTCCCGATGGTAGACGGTCCCGTAATCCGTCACATATACCACTTCTTCTTTCTCACTATTCGACGACCGTTCCCGTCCACCAAAGCCTGTCCAGCCCCGCACTACCCGTTTCTGCCGGATCCGAACCGGATGAAACCATGAAATTCCCGGCGGGAATACAGCCTGTCCGGAGATTTCCAGAGTAATCAGGGACTTTTCCGAATCCCAACTGCTTCCAAGCAGAGAGAGTCCTTCCGCTCCGTCCATTAAGACAGCAGCCGCCACTTTCCCGGAGAGAGCTGCCTTTACCTCCTGTTTTCCATATAGTATAACCGCTGCAGTCGATCCCATGCCTCCGGCTGTGTCCGAATATTCCGCCAGCACTGCCAAATCCTTTCCCGCATCCGTCAGACTTCTTCCCGTCTCTATCTTCAGCTGCGTCAGAACCAGAAGATAAAGGAACGCCGTCACAGCCAGCAGAAAAATCGGAAAAACCAGAGCTGCTTCCACGGTCATGCTGCCCTTATTCCGGAAGATGCACCGGGATGTTCTTCCGCGCTCAGAGTAAGAAACAGATTTGTCAGAATTTACAAGAATGACAGTTCCGCCGTCGTCCACTGCCTGGAGAGCTTTGAATTTAGTCAGACACATCTCTGTACGAAAGAACATCCCGGTACACCTCCCTTTTCCCTCTGTTACCATTCATAGCAAAATTGGCGCTCTGCCGTATACTCCTGCCCTTTCATGCATATGGTCCGCAGCCGAAAGGAATCAATACACTGATCCACATAAAACCACTGACCGCCGGACGCTTCCCGCACTGCGCCCTCGATCACATCGAGACTTCGCATACTTTTCTTTTCCCGCCCGGTCAACGTCAGTAAGATTCCAAGATAATCCCGGTACAGCAGTCCGTCCGCATCCTCGTTATCGTCCATTCCGGATAAATCACCCAGCTCCAATGCGTTACTCAGCGATATTTTCCAGGTCGATGCATCTTTCCGGAATGCTACCCGCTTTCCGTTCAGCAACAGTCTCAGATCCAGAACACTTTCCGCAAAAGCCCACGCCAGAAGCAGCATCTGCTTTACCGCCTCTACCAGCCCCGGTATCAGTGTCGCTCCTACCAGCAGCGTAGCCATAGCGGTACATTCCGCCACCTTTGCGGAATCTGTAAGCAGATACGCATAGTTCATTCCTTCCCGGATAGCCAATAGCCTTCCACATACCGCTTCCAGATTGGCAATATCCGAATCCCAGCCCGCAATAAGATATTCCAGCTGATAATCAAGCCATGGTCCGCTCTCCTTTTCTCCTGTAAGGCAAGCTGCCGCATTTCCGAAATGTTCCAGCAGATAGGCCAGAAACCAGGCGTCATTCAAGACTCCATATGCGTTTTTTCCTCTTGCACCGGAGCCCGTAAGCAGCGTCCGGTCTGATGGAACCCCGGCCAGCTCCGCACGTTTCCCGGATACACTTCCCGGATCTTTCAGAATCAGATGCAGGATGCTTCCCCCTTTTAACCGTTCTGTCTGCTCCGCCGGATTTGGCGTACCTTCCTCTTCCTCTTCTTCCCGGCGTCGTCTGAGTTCTTCCAGATTCCTACTTTCCCTGTCGTCCGCTTCCCGGTAGTTTTCCTCCTGCTCGGCAGCCTGCCGTCCGTATTCCGCATATTCCTGAAAGCTTTCCAGAATAGATGCTCCCCTCTTTGCCTTCATTACAGACACTGCCTGCTCATAATACGCCTCTCCGCGCCCATCAGTAGCCCTTGCATAATCCCAGGTTTCAAGGGTCTTCACCTTTCCCGGCTTCAAATTCAGATTCAGGAATTCCTCTGCCCGCTGCTCCAGATACTCCGTCTTCTCCGCTCCGCCTCCATAGCTCAGATCCAGATAAAACAGTTCATACCTCTTCCAAAGCTCCCTGTGATATTCCGAAAGCACTGAATACTCACTGAGTTCCAGCGCCTCCTCCATCTGGCTTCGAAACAGGGCATTTTCCGCAGACTGAAACAGAGCCTGAAAGAAAAACAGCAGTACGGACAGCATCAGACTCAGAAAAACGGTAATTTCTCCCTGTTTTTTCATCTTTTTATACCAGACGGCTCTGCTTTGTGATTTTGTCAAAAATCTCATTTACCAGGGAAGTCAGCTTACTCTTAAAAATCAGTACCAGCGCAATCAGAACAACCAGAATCAAAATCATTTCCACCGTTCCGATTCCTCTCTGATCCTCCCACAGACTCTTCCATCCCTGTTTTAATCTCATCATTTTACTTTCCTCCTTTTACATCTGCATCGACATTCCCGCAGGCACAAGCACAAGAAGCATCACCACCGCCAGCGTCAACACCATGGGAAAAAGTAACCTGGTGGCCGCCTTTTCACCCTGCTCACGCGCCAGCTCTTTCCGCTGTTCAAAGGCTTCTGCCACCTCTTCTCTTAACAGATCGCTTAACCCTCTATTTCCTTTCTTCAGATTTTGTTCCAGCAGTGCGGCCAGCTTCAGGTAACAGGGCAGCCGACAACGGAGCCCGAAATTCTCATACGCCCTTCCTTCCGAAACGCCATTCTGCATCTCCCGGCAGGCCAGCGCCATTTCCTCATACACATACCGCCGCGGTCCTCCCGCTTCCCGTTTTTTTTGATAATCCGCCACCATCGTCTCCCAGGCCATCCGGAGCGCGCTTCCGGCTCCCAGGAGCAACACCAGCTTACTCACCACCTGTGCGTAATCCCGGCGAAGCTCCAGTTCCCGTTCCTGCACCAGCTTTTTAAGCTCCCGATCCTTCGCCATATATACCAGAATCAGACTGATAACTGTCAGAATGGGAATTACTGCCACGGAAGAGCTTTTCTTTTCCTTCCAGTTCAGATTTATTCCATCCACATTTTCCGGCAATTCTTTCCGACTCTCCAGACGGCTCTTCTCCTGAAAGCTCTGAATCGTCTGAGAGAGTGCCTCCGTCCACTGCCGGGCCGGACTCAGTATCTCAGGGAGTACCCGAACATTTGCCTCGTAAATACTTTCCTGATCTTCGCATCGCAGGCGGCCTCTTAAGCTTACAATCGTGCCATCCTCTGTTACCTTCTCCTTGCGGATACTCCCGTCCAGATTCAGCACTTCATAGGAGTCCAGCTCCCAGTCCACGGTGACTGGCGTTCCCTCGATTTCCCGAATCAGATTCAGATCCGTCCGTACCTCCTGCAGAGAACTGTTCTCTCCGATAATATAGCTTTCCATGCGGGCTGTTTCTTCCACCAGCAGCTCCTTCACCTGCTCTTTTTTCAGCCCCTGGGGTTCTACCTCTACCACAATGGCTTCTCTGTCTTTTCCGGATTCCTTATCGGGTACTGCCCAGATTTCCCGGGTATACGTTTTTTCCTTACGCGGCAGAAAGTGCCCTTCTTCCATAAGCGTACTGCTGCGTTCATTTACCCAGAGCGCCGCCGTCAGAACTGCGCCGGCTCCCAGAACCAGCATAAGAAGCTTCAGCTTCTCTCCATAAAACGCCTCCAGTCTGCCCTCTACATTTTTCTCCGCATGTAATATCCGAAAATTTTCCGCCACGTTTTCTTTTCCGGGATACCCATTTCCGGCTTTTCCAAGCAGCCTTCGGTTAAGCTTTCCTAACAGCTTCATGCTACACCTCGATTTCCAGCATTCTCCTTCCCAGATACCAGGCGCCCAGATACAGAAGCAGGCAGCCTGTCATCACGCATACTCCAACGATATTTCCATACACCGGATCCATAAATCCCGGACACCCTATCCGCAGGTACAACACAATCACAAAGGGAATTCCATTCATAATCTTCTGCTCGTAGCGCCGGGACGCCAGTGCCGCCGCAATCGCCCGTTCTGTTTCCACTGTCTGCGCTATGGTTCTGGCCGTGTCTTCCATAATTTCGATAAGATCGCCGCCGCTTCGCTTCCCCACCGTAAAGATTTCCGCAAAGGTTTCCGCTTCCGGAATTCCGCTTCGCTCTGCGAAATCCCGCATGGCTTCCTCCAGCGTCTGATTCGAATCCATCCGCCGCTGCATAGCTGCCAGCTCCTGCGCCATATCCGCATTTTCCTCATAAATCATTCGCAGATCCCGCCCGGTCTCCCGGACTGCATTTTCTACAGAATATCCTGCTGCCAGAGCCGCCGCCATTCCCTGCACCGCGTCCTTAAACTGAAGCTTTAACGCCGCCTTTCTCCGCTCCGCCAGCTTTTTCCTCTTCTCCCGAAAATACCAGAAAGCTACCGGAATTTCCAAAATCAGCGCCACCGGAGAATTATAGAAGCAGAACGCAATCACCATGCTAAGCCCCGCCGCTTCCAGCCCATAGCGAATATATTCTTCTCTGCGAAAACAATATCTGCGGTAATCCATCTGTTTTCTCCTATTCTTCTCTTATTCCCGCTGCCCGAAGCTTTTCCGTATGCAAAAGCCCTTCTGTACACCTGAGTTGTCCTGCCACCTTTTCTGCTTTTTCCTGCCCCGGCTCCTCCTCAAAGTGAAACAGGGATCGCAGGCAGATCTCTCCCTGCTCCATTCCGGTAAGCTCCACAATTTCCAACACCTTCCGGCTACCGTCCCTGAGACGCCCCAGATGCACGATCAGGTCCACTCCCGACGCGATCTGACGCCGTACTGCCGTAAGCGGCAGATCCATTCCCATCAGCACCATGGTCTCCAGCCTGGACAACATATCCGTCGGACTGTTGGCATGTCCGGTGCTTAAGGAACCGTCATGCCCCGTATTCATCGCCTGCAGCATATCGATAGCCTCTGCCCCGCGGATCTCACCGACGATGATCCGATCGGGACGCATTCGTAAGGATGTTTTGATCAAATCCCGGATGGTAATCTCACGCTCACCCTCCAGATTGGCATTTCTGGCCTCCAGTGTCACCAGATTCTCCACCCGGTCAAGCTGTAATTCCGCATTATCCTCTATCGTAATAATCCGCTCATCTGCCGGGATAAACTCTGACAGAGCATTCAACACGGTGGTTTTTCCGGAGCCGGTTCCGCCGCTTACAAAGATGTTATATCCGGCTTTTACTACCTTCCGCAAAAATGCTGCGGCTTCCTCACTGATGGAGCCCCATTCCAGAAGCTGCCGCATCCGTACCGGTTCTTTCGGGAAACGGCGGATCGTTATCACCGGACCGTTCAGGGCCACCGGATCCAGCACAATATTGACACGGGAGCCATCTGCCAATCGGGCATCCGCAATGGGATTTGCCTTGGATACGCTCCGGTTGCAGAAGCTCACAATCTGCTGTACCACGTCTTCCAGCTTTCCTTTGGATGAAAAACTTTTTTCCCACCGGGTCAGCCTTCCGCCACGCTCCACAAAGATATTTTCCGGTCCATTTACCATAATCTCTGTCACTTCCGGATCTTCAATCAGCTCCTGGAGCATGTCCAGACGCCGCATGGAGTTAAACAGCTCTTTTTGCAGCCGCAGCCTCTCTTCCAGCATCAAATACCCTTCCCGGCTCTTCTGCATAATCTCTTCGTCTATCAGCGCCTGTACTTCCCCGTCTGACAGTTCCCGCGACAGATCCAGACGTCCCTGCACACGGCCTCGAAGTTCCCGGGTCAGTTCCTCCCAGTTTCTCTTCACGGCTCGCACCACCTTTTTCCTTCGGCCTTCACCAGCAATTCCAGTCCGTCATAGGCGGACAGCTCCAGCTTCTGCGTCCGTTCCAGTATCTGCTCCAGCTCAAGCAGCTTCAACGTCTCTTCATACTGCTTCATTTTCGCCTTCGCGATCTCATCCGGCTCCACAGGCGTATAGATCCCGCTGCACGCATCCAGCAGTTCATACCAGCCGTCCACAGCTTCACTTAAATCCAGAATCACCACCTCATAGCGGCTCTCCTTTTCAAGCAGCTCCAAAAGCTGCTTCCAGTCCTCCCGTTTCACAGTTTCATATTCCACAGGAGAACGTAAGGGCGGTATATAATCCAGTTCCCCCATGGAACGAATCATCCCCTCCAGTTTCCAACCAAAGGCTGCCTTTCCCTGTTTCAGAAAATACAGAAGCTCCGATAAAGTCCAGCCCCCATCCACAGGATACAATTCCGCAAATCCCGAATATTCCTCCAGATTCAGGTACAGCGTCCGTCTCTTCTTCGCAATCTCCTTCCCCAGAGCCAGGGCAAATCCTGTCTTACCGGTTCTCCCCACGGGCGAATAAACGGCAATCCGCTTCATCCCTTCTGTACGAAGCATGACGCCCGGAACCACTGCTGCCTGTTCCGCATAGAAATCCATGGCCTGCCTTAAGATCTGCGGACAGGACTGGTACTTGTAGATTCTCGGATATTCTGTCTGGGGCCCGGTCTGATACTCTTCCCCCGATAACAGAATGACAGTTCCATATTCTTTTTTCTTTGGCAGTTCCGCTGCTATCTCCTCTGACAGAAGCAACAGATCCACCGGATGTTCTTTCGTATATGCGGAAAGCTCCCCGCTGTCGGTAAACCCATGGACTGCCAGCAATGAAGCCTGGCGTCGGTTCACATACTCCGCAAACCGCTGCACATACTCCCTTTCCCTGCTGCAGACCGCCATCTGCCTTCCTCTCATCGTCTACATCCCTGAGCACAGCAACAGCCCGGTCATCATACTGAGCCACAGCTCCAATCCCAGAAATACTGCCGCCATCAGGAATGGCGCAGGCTTTTTTCTCCCGTTTTCCCCTTTTTCACGCAAAATATCCCCTTGTCCTCCTTCCATCCCTTGTCCACTCAGGAATTATGGTCTGACACAAACCAAGACAGTACCGGCTCACGTTCTGCCGGTCTTTTGTAAGAATTCTGATCGATCGAACCGCCATCTCTGACGGTAGCTAAAGTATAGCCCGTGCTCTTCTGTTTGTCTATTGTAAATGGTTCACAAAATTCCGAAGGCCGCGATTCCGTAAAGCAGCCCAATCCCGCTGATTCCAAGGGTTCCTGCCGTACAAAGGGTCAATGGATTTAACCCCACAAAAACGGAAACATTCTGGGATAGAAGGATAGCGTTGATAACCTGAATACCGATAGCGCCGAACACGGCACGGAGAAGAAAGTTGATAATTTTCATAGAACCGCCTGCTTTTTTTATTATGTATATATACATAAGCTGCCTGAAAATAATTCACGTAAACAGGTTTTTCCGTATATTTCCTCTCCCATCGGTCTATACTCCTACTAGAGATAATTTATTTTCCAGATACGGGGGATTTTATGGGATTATTCAAAAAAGAAGAACCGCTAGAGGAATACGAACGCTTTTCGGCCCGGCGGCAGCTGATGGAAGATTTGACGCTTACGAAAAACGCGCTGGACACGGCCTACGCGAATTTTGAGACGGTGGTCGATCCGGATCTGATCGACTGCTATACGTATGAGATTTATTCGGTGCAGAAGCGGTATAAATTTCTGCTGGAGCAGGTGCGGCAGATTGATTTGCAGCGCTTCTCCTGACATAGCCGGTGTGGCTTGGAGGAGCGGATTAGGAGATGTCTGCTCCAGTGCTGTACCCCTCCGAAATACCGAAAAGAAAATATATGGTTTTCCAACGAAACTTTTTATTCTTTTATTTGAAACTTTAAATTGACGTAGTGACCGTTCAATGCTAATATAATATATATATGAAAGCAATATGATTTACGTTCAAAACTCAAAGGAGGTCACTATGAAAAACGAAAACCATTTCGGCGCTTTGACCGAACGCATGCAAGCTTTTCGCGAAGAAGTTCTGGATGAGAAACCCTATGTGGACGCTGAGCGTGCCATCTGGGCCACGGAGGCTTACCGTGAGAGCCTGAACCAGCCCAGGGTCATGGTGCGTGCCCTGATGC
>CAKROP010000076.1 GCA_934373375.1 uncultured Anaerosacchariphilus sp. | reverse complement strand
CCATTTGAATTAACCACGAAAGAAGATCGTATGAGAACTTGTTATATGCAGTCATGTTTGGCATATGTTAACTTTGAAGGCATTTCTAATTCAGATATTCGAAAAATATTTGGATTGGGAGAAAAAGAGAAAGCTAAAGCGTCTCGACTTCTTACCAGTGCTGTTGAAGGAGGCTATATTAAAGTAATGGATCCGGATACTGCACCAAGATATAAAAAGTATATTCCATATTGGGCATAATTTAAGTTTCGCTAAGTTTCACTTATATAGGTGGATGAGAAAAAGTAATAGAATAATATGAAAAAAGCACTGAAAACCGTTGGATTATTGGTTCTACAGTGCTTTTTCTTTGACTAAAGAAGAAAAATGCAGTGAATTTAAGTTTCGCTAAGTTTCACTGAGTTCTACGTTCATAATAGCACATGGGTGGAGGGGGAATGGAAAACACGAATTTTATTGTAGCAATGACTTGACATCCTCGGGAACCCTCTGCGTAAAACAAAGTATTCCCGAAATATAAAAACTATCCTTTCGAATAGTGTCCTCTGCCTGCGGCATCTGTTATAATACTATCATAGCCAGAAAGGAGGAATCTGCCATGTCAAAAAACACCAAAACCACCGATGATAAATACATCTGCCCGGAGAAAGCAGTGCGGAAGCTTCGGTCAGCCCGGCGGTTTCGGACGCCATTGTATCTGTATGGCGTAACCGGAGTGGGAAAGACATCACTGATTATCCATAATCTGAATATGAAGCGATGCATTTACTACAGTGCGGCAGAGACGGAAGCCGGTCAGATCGCGGTCCGGGAACAGGGCGTGGAGCATACGGTCATTATTGACGACCTGCAGGGTGTGACAGGCGTGGAAGAACGGGAGGCCTATTATAAGGTGATTCAGGAATTGCTGGGACGGGAAGATGTCTGGCTGATTCTGATTGCGCGCTGTCCCTTCCCCCGTTGGCTGCTCACCCTGCGTACCAAATACATCTTTGTGGAAATAGAAGAATCCGATTTTCTCTTTTCCATTGAAGAACAGCGTGCATACCTGGAACAGTACGGGATCTGTCTTCCGGACGAGCTCCTTGAGAGGGCATGGAGAATGGGCGGCGGCAATCCGCTTTCATTGCTTTTCTTTGCCATGGAAAAGGGCGATCTGGAACGTACCCAGAAACGTGAATGGGATTATCTGGAAAACCATGTATATGAGCAATGGGATGTGGAGCTACAGGAATTCTTTATGAACATTTGCATCGTGGAGACCTTTACAATCAGGTTGGCGGCTATGCTGACCGGTCGAAGCGATGTGGAGAAAGTTATTGCCAAGGCAGAAGAAACAGGCAATTTCTTTGAGACAGCCGGAGTGGACGGTGTCTGGAAATGCCGCTGGCCCATGCGGAAATCCATGCGCCAGAGACTGGGCAGAAGGAAAACGCTGGAACAAATCCGCCGGCTTTATTATACTGCCGGATTATACTATGAATTGGAGAATCAGATACCGGAAGCGCTGTCCATGTATGAGGAGTGCCGGGATATGGAGAGTATTTCGCGGCTTCTGATTTCCAATGCAAATAAAAATCCGTCCAGCGGGTGGTATTATGAACTGCGCCGCTATTATCTGGAACTGCCGGAACAAATCATAGAGGAGAGTCCTGCGCTGATGGCGGGGATGAGTCTGTTGCACTCCATGCTTATGAACATCGAGGAAAGCGAGCGATGGTATCAGGCATTGGAGCAGTATGCAGATACGCACACAGGCGGCCAGCGAAGGGAAGCCAGAAGCCGGCTGATATATCTGAAAATCGCGCTGCCCCATCGGGGAAGCATGGATATGATTGATTTAATTAAAAATGCGGATCTGTTTCTGCGCGAGTGGAGAAGTACGCTCCCGGAGCTGTCTGTGACCAGTAATCTGCCGTCCATAATGAATGGCGGGAAGGATTTCTGCGAATGGAGCAGAAAAGAACGGGAAATGGTGGTGAGTATCGGAAAGCCCGTTGAATTTGTTCTGGGAAAATATGGGAAAGGCTTGGTATCACTGGTCCTGGCAGAAAGTTTTCTGGAAAGAGGCGAGGATACCTTCGAGATATTTTCTCAGGCGGAAAAAGGAAAAATGGAGGCCGAAAGCGGCGGAAAACTGGAGCAGGTATTCGTGGGCATTGGGATACTGGCCTGGTTGTCGGTGCTGAAAAATAATGCGGAGGGGGCAGCGGCATCCCTTGCAGGCTTTCGGACGCGCGCGGAAAAGGAAGCACCGAATTTACTGACAAATATCGATGCCTTTCTATGCCGGATTGCCCTTTATCAGGGAAATGACGGGGCCTCCTGGATGGAGCAGGCGCCTGATGAGACGCAGGAATTCAGTATCCTGGAACGTTTTCGTTATCTGACCAAGACACGCGTGTATATTCAACAGAAGCGTTATGAAGAAGCGTACTGTCTGTTGCAGCAGCTGCTTTATTACGCGGAAACCATGAATCGGACCTACATTCTGATGGAGCTGCATCTTCTTCTGGCAGTGGTGCAGTACCGAACCGGACAGGAGGAGTGGCGGGAGAATCTGCAGGCATGCGTCAGTCAGGCAGAAAGCTATCATTTTGTGAGACTGTTGAGCAGGGAAGGGAGCGTTCTGCTTTCGATGCTTGAAGAAGGAAAACCGACCTGGAAGGATCGCTCATTCCGTAAGCAGGTGCTGGAAGAATGCGGACAGATGAAGGAATTTTATCCGCGGTATCTTGGCGGCAGACAGGAAGGTGAAATTGTTCTGAGTGAAAATGCGGTAAAGATTTTGAAATATCAGTCTGAGGGGCTTTCCTCAGCGGCCATTGCGGAAAAAATGAAGCTGTCAGAAGCTACAGTGAAATACCACAGCCGGGAAACTTACAGAAAATTAGGTGTGAAAAATAAAACAGCAGCTATCGCAGAGGCAAAAAAGAGAAAAATGATTTAGATGCTTGACTTATTTTCCAGAATCTGGTATTCTTCGTGTATCAGAGATTCTTACTGATTCACAGAGGAGCATCTCCTCACGATTCCACGAAGAAGAAAACATGCAGACAAAGCGGCAGGAAAGGCAGGTAGTCAGGTGTAGAAGAACGGAGAACGTTGGACGACGGTCACTTACGAAGGAGGATGATACGAAAAGAAAGAAAGGACAGATCATGGAATGAAATGGAAAAAGTGGTCCGGGAAGCGACTGCTGACACTGATGCTGGCATTGACGCTGTCAGTGTCTTCTTTGAGTCCTCTTATTGGAGGAGGAAGCATAAGCTTTGCGGCAGAAATGTCGGAGACACCGGATGTATCAGGGAGTCCGGGAAAGGCCGGGGAGACGGAAGTGCCCGTTCGGCTGGAAGAACCGGCAGAAGAAGCGACAGATACAGAAGAGCCGGATCTGGATACAGAAGGTCCGGCAGAGAGCGTCGAACAGCCGGAAAAAAGCGGGGGATCAGAAACGACAGAGCAGGAGGAACCGGAGGAGCCCGGAGAGTCTGAAGAAGAACTCCGGACACTTCGGATCCGCTGTGAGGATCCGAACGGCAATCCTTCCGAAACGCTGTCGGCAGAGGCGGACAGCGACGAGCTTTTCGAAGGAACCAAGGTAAAGATCCGTGTGACCAACACGGGAATGAATATCTGGGCAGCCGAAATCACCTGTGAGGACGGCGAACTGGAGGCCGTAGAGGAAGAAGATATCCTGACCTTTGAAATGCCGGATGCGGACGTGGAAGTTCGTATTTATGAGCTGGCAAGTCAGGAGCAGGGGGAGCTGTCCGGGGAGGACAGCAGCATTCCCGGCGATTTCCAGGGAAATCAGTCCCACACAAAGAAAGACAATGAGCCGGATATTGAACTTGGAAAGTCTGCCCGCTGGACCAATATCGAGGATGGTTACGCGGAACTGACGATCACAGAAAAAGATACTTCAGATTATTCTAATATTCCCACCGATTATATTATCATTCTGGACAGAACGAGAACCATGGCGCTGAGCGATTACAATCATGAAGACGGAAGCGCGTATAATTACATGGGTTATCATTCTCCATGCATCAATCCCGCCCATTATTATTACAAGGGTGGTATTTATTTGCACCTGATAGATTACTTTACAGGGTATGATTACATAAAAAATGTGTGGTTTTACAATCTGCCGGGCAGCTTTGATTTCTGGGAGCGCCATTACAACCAGGATGGAACCAAAATCATGCCGACACTGGAAAATGGCTGCTATGATCGGCTTTCCATGGCAAAAAAGGGAATCCAGGAGCTGGTGGATATGATTGCGGCCCAGAATGCGAAAGTGACCGGAGACGGGCTGCGTTCCCGGGTGGCATTCTGGAGTTTTGCGGATGAATACAGTAAAATCACAGGCGATAAGCGGGATAAAGGACTGTATAATTATACGCCGTTGACGGACAATTACGAGCAGGTGAAGCGGGCGGTCAGCGAGGTGAAGAATTATTCCGGAACCTATTATCTTTCCTCCCTTCAGGAAGCGTATGATATTATCACAACGCGAAACGCCACGGACAGCCGTCGGAAAAATGTATACACCAAGGTCATATTTATCTCGGACGGTGAGTGTGAAACGGATTTGGGAAATGTGCGGGCGAAGGCGGCACAGATTCGCAGTCTGCCCAATACGGAGCTGTTTACGCTGGCGATAGGCATGACCGCGGACGCGTCAGGCGCGAAACTCCTGCAGGAAATAGCAGGAAGCGCCGATCATACGGCCAATTTCTGGCAGACCCTGTCCTTCGACGGAGGAAATGGTTCCGCATTTGCCCAGACACTTTTAAATATCGAGAAAAAGGCGTCAGAAGTTAAGGCAGTTCGGAAGACGCTGACGGATCAGATTGAGACGAAATACTGGGAACCGGTGGAAATTCTGAGCGCTGACGGCGGACAGGCATCCCTTAACCAGGCCACTGGAAAGCTTATCTGGAAAGTACCGGATGAAGCGGGAACTACCTATCGCTGCACCGTGAAGCTGCGTTTGAAGGAGAAGTACCGTTATCTTCTGGCGGATGCTGTCTATCCCACCAACAGGGATGAGGCAGGAGCAGGACAGCCGGAGATTTCGGCAGATCCGGCGAAGGCAGGCGCAGTGCTGGATTACGCCATTGACGGCGGTATGTATCATCAGCAGACGCGAAAGGCAGGCGTGGTCACACCAACGCTGAAGTATGGAACCTTGCAGTTTCAGGGGAAGAAGAACTGGACTGTTTCAGGTTCCCGGGCGGACAGTCTGGTTGTACGCCTGATGCGGACACTTCCGGGACAGACCACGGCTGCGCAGATCAATAATACACGAACCAACGGAAGCCGGGGCTGGCGTTACAGCTTTAATCGACGCGTCATGCCGGATGGAAGCGAGAAGCCGCTTATCAAATATGACGAAAGAGGCAGACTCATTTCCTATCAGGTGACGGAACAGACGCCAGGCTATTATACGCAGCTGGAGAGTCTGGTGACCGGTGGAGACGTGACAGATACCCAGTTGTACAATGAACCCTTCAAGGTAAAGGTTCAGGTGGAAAAGACCGACAGCGAAACCGGCAATCCCTTGAGCGGCGCGGAGTTTTCTGTCTTTATGTGGAGCCGGCGAGCCGGAAAATATCTGCCCTATAAGGGAACCACAGAAGGAACAGGCCAGACTTACGAGACAGGGACGTTGAACGGCGGTTCGGAAGGCATGAAGCTTACGGAAAACCAGAAAGGGGTATACATAAGCCCGGCCTGGCTGTACTACGCGCCGGATAATCAGGGTAAATTCCGGGTTGTCGAGACGCAGGCGCCGGAAGGCTATTACGGAGACTGGAGGGGGGAGAACGAAAAAAATGTCTATGACCTGGTAATTTCGCCGGATGCAGCGAGAAACCGGGAGACGATTTCGCTGACCAATGGGGACGGCGGAACCTTTGAAAATCAACGGGTCAAGGGAAAAATCCGGTTTACGAAAAACGACGCGGAGGGAAAAGAGCGCGTTTCCCAGGGCGAAGCCAGTCTGACCGGTGCAGCCTACAAGCTGTTCGCAGCGGCGGATCTGATTCATCAGGACGGCGCCACAGGTGTTATGTATCGAAAGGATGAGGAGATTCGACTGCGCTTTACCGGAAGCCGGGACGGCGTGCGGTACTACCGGCAGGATCCGTCCGGAAGGGACACGATAGAGATTGGGACGGGCTGTCAGATCTGCATCGAAAATTTGGAGCTTGGCTGCTATTATCTGCAGGAGCAGGAAGCAGGCGAGGGCTATCTGGTCAATCCGGAGAAAGCGGAATTTACCCTGGAGTGGCAGGGCGAGGAAGTACCGGAGGTGGAAATCAGGGATTTCAAAGTTTATGAGCAGGTGAAAAAGCAGCGGCTGACCTTCTACAAGGTGGCAGGAACGGATCGGACCGACCGGCTGGATCCCCTGGAGGGAGCCGGATTTTCCATTTATGCCCTGTCAGAATTCGCAGATGGAAGATATGCGGAGCTTTCCGACGCGGAGGTGGTGCAGGCAGTCATAGATGATTTTCGGGACGGACAGGCATTGGACTACCGGGCCGTGCGCGCTTTTTGCCCGGCACAGGTCTTCGCGGAGGCGGACAGCGCGGAAGTGAAGGCTGGAAAGCTGGTTAAGAAACTGGACTATGGAGAGGGATATGTCTATGAGGCAGAGAGCCCGAACGAGTATCTGACAGGCGAGCTGTTCAGCGACAGCCGCGGTATGGTGACGACGCCGTCCCTGGCCTATGGCCGTTATCTGATTGTGGAGACGACCGTTCCGAAGAACCGGATTGCCACCCGGCCCTTTGTGGTGCAGATAGCGGGTGACGATCGGGACGGAACGGTCGAGGGAGACGGACTGGGACGGAAGCTTTCGGATCTGGTGATTCTTCAGGACCGTCCGGTCAATGCCCTGGTACGGATAGAAAAATACGACAGTGTTACGGGAAAGCCGGTGCAAAAGCCGGGGGCGTCCTACGTGATCCATGATACGGAGGGAAAATGGTTCTCTTATTACACAACGGAATGGAGCTCGGCCCAGAAGAAGGCCTATCAGGAGCAGTATGGCGATCTGGTAGTGCAGTACAGCCAGGGCGCGCAGCTTGGAACCTATACAAAGCCGTATACGACCCGGCAGGTGAAGAAGGATGGAACCTGCTACGTGGATACGCCCACAGCGCTTCCGGCCGGTATCTATGAGCTGGAGGAAGTGTCCGCCCCAGACGGATATATCCTGCAGGGGCATGAGGGCGTCATTGCCAAAAAGAGTATTTTCGGAAGTGGAAACGGAACCTTTTACGAAACGGAGGCCGATGGAAAATGGAGGCCGACGCCGGAAGGCTCTGTGAAATTCATCATTTCCTCGGGAGAGGCAGTTTATGACAGTGAAGCAAAGGCTTTCGTAGTGAAGGCGCGTCAGAAAAACACCCCGGCAGTGGGTAAAATCAGTGTGTACGCGGAGGGTGAACAGCTGAAGGGAGCCCAAAAGACGGAAACAGGATATCAGTTTACCTATGAGGCTCAGCCGGTGGCAGGCGCGGAATTTGAAATCCGCGCGGCAGCGGATATCTATACGCAGGAGGGAGCAAACAAAGAGAAGCTCTACGAAGCCGGAGAACTGCTCATGACCCTTGTGACCGATGCAAAAGGCCAGACCTGGACTGGACAGAAGGATCTGGATGGAACCGATATCCCGTGGGGGCTTCCGCTTGGAAGCTACACGGTGACGCAGGTGAAGGCGGGCGCAGGCTTTGCCCTGAGCGCGGAAAACGCGAAGCCCCGCAGCATTGAGATTACCTGGGCGGGCCAGGAGGTGCCGGTCATTTACCGGGATACCATGTATCAGAATCCCCGGCAGCAGGTGCGGCTTGCCATAGAGAAACAGGACGCCGAGACCGGGCGGGTGCTGGCCGGAGCAGCCTTTGGACTGTACGCGGCGGAGGATATTGCTGATTACCGGGGGAAGATCCTGGTGAAAAAGGATACCCTGCTGGGTCAGGCGGCTACAGCGCTGAACGCGGAAGGAAAGGTAGAACGCGCGGTCTTTGCCGCAGATTTGCCACTGGGCAGATATTACGTGAAAGAGCTTCATGCCCCGGCAGGATACGCTGGCAGCTCCATGCGTATCAACGTGGACGCTTCCTACCGGGCGGATCAGCGGGAAACCATCAGCCTGAAGGGCGTGGTGAAAAATGACCCGA
>CAKROP010000075.1 GCA_934373375.1 uncultured Anaerosacchariphilus sp. | reverse complement strand
GGTGATAATAGGGTGCGCAGAGCTGGCAATAGCGGCGGTATATGCAGGAATACTGTTGTCAAGAAGGACGAAAAATATCCGGACGAAGCTGGCTTTGAGGGATGTGGAACAGAAATTCCTGGATGAATTTTCCGGAAAAACGGATGAGTGCTGTATTGTCATGGAAAATCAGAACAGGCTGCCTCTGTATGCAGCAGGAAATCTGGAAGGCCTGATGGGAGTTACGCTGGATGGAATCCGGCGGGATATTCTGAGTATGGGCAGAAATATGATGAATACGCAGCAGGGTATCAGGTATTGGCAGCAGTACCTGGAGTGGAACGGAATTGGCCGCATTTGCTGCGAGGTTCAGATGAAAGACGGGCGTTATATGGAATTGTCTGCGGAACGTGGAAGCGATGGAGCCTGTGATCTGATTACGATTCGTGATAATACGGAATACCGGAATCAGATAGAGGAGTATGAAAAGCGCCTGCAGGACGCGGAAGAAGCCAGTCAGTCCAAGACAACATTTCTCTCCCGGATGTCCCATGAGATCCGTACGCCCATGAATGGCATCATCGGTATGCTGACTCTGGCAGAGGGCAGACTGGAAGAAAATGCCCCGGCCCGTGAGTATTTGGAAAAAGCGGGAGAGCTGTCGGATCATTTACTTTCCCTGATCAATGATATTCTGGATATGTCCCGTATTGAAGCGGGAAAAGTGGAGCTTGAGCAGAAAGCCTTCAGCCTTCGGGCACTTGGTCAGAAGCTTTATGATATGTTCGCAAAAAATCTGGAGAGCAGAGACATTCACTATGCGGTCAATTTTGAAGAGGTCACGGTGGATTATGTAGTGGGAGACGAATTACGACTCAGCCAGATTATCATCAATTTTCTTTCCAATGCAGTAAAATTTACAGAAAAGGGCGAAGTTATCGTAACCTTCCGGCAGATGATGCTGAAGGACGGGGTGGCAGATATGATGATTCGGGTACACGATACCGGCAAAGGTATGGAACCGGAATTCATCAATCGTATTTTCAGACCCTTCGAGCAGGAAGGTATCGACATTTCCCATAAGTATGGAGGAACCGGACTGGGCATGGCTATCACGGATTCTCTGGTCCGGATTATGGGTGGCGAGATTGTAGTAGAAAGCATACCGGGCAAGGGTTCAGATTTCTCAGTATTTCTGCATCTTCCTGTGGCGAAGAAGCCGAACAAGCCGGAGAAACGTACCGTGGAGGGCAGCAGAACAGAACAGCCCGAAAATACAGATGCTTTCAGAAACCGTCGGATTCTGATGGCGGAGGACAACGAACTGAATATCATAATAGCCAGGGAAATTCTGGAAAATATGGGCGCATCAGTGGATGTGGCGGAAAACGGCCAGGAGGCTGTGGACAGCTTCGCATCGCACCCGGCGGATTACTACGATTTTATTCTGATGGATGTGCAGATGCCGGTCATGGACGGAAGAGAAGCTGCCCGGGCCATCCGTGCGATGGAACGGCCGGACGCGAAAAGCATCCTGATCTTCGGCCTTTCAGCGGACGCTTTTGTGGAGGACGAACGCCTGTCTCTGGAGAGCGGCATGAACGGTCATTACGCAAAACCGGTGGATTATGACGCGCTGCGTGAGAATGTAGGGAAATTTTTAAAAGAGAAAGCTTAAGGTAAAGGGATGGAACGAAAGAGAATCCAAAAAACAGTATTTACGGCGGCTGCTGTGGCAGCGCTGACAGGAGGTACAGCAGCCCTTGCAGTGTCCTACTGGAATAGCAGTCAATTTGCCCCATCTGGTGAAAAAAAGGATTTGCAGGCAAATCAGGTGGTGTTTTCGGGAAATGAACATATGACCGGTGACTCCAGCCAGGAAAGCGGGAAAGACAGCAAACTCTGGGAAAAGGAAGATACGTCGGCGAACAGGGATCGCCCCCAGTCGGGCAGTGCCTCCGGATATTTGTTTGAAAACGGAAATTTTTTACTTCCGGATGGAGCGGATTCCCTGAATTTCTCTGACAACAGCAGTACGCCGTTGGTGCCGAATCTGAACGGCGGGGATGGTACGGTTTATGATGTAGTAAAGGACGCGTCGGACGCAGATTTGGTGATTGGCGGGAGCGGCAATGGAAGTAATGGAAATAATGGAACCCCGGATATCGCGGAAGATTCCAATAACGGCCAGCTGAAGGGCGATTCCGGTACAACCACACCGTCAAATCCGGATACACCCTCTTCCGATAAGGTTTTTACTGTAAAGGATCCGGAACCGACGAAGACTACGTTTGGTTTCGGGGATGGTACCGATAAGAAGTATACGGAGGATAATGTAAAGAATATCAGCATCAAAGACGTTGTCATTGCCGATTACGCAGGCTCTGATTACCGGCTTTACAAGGGGCAGAGCGTGACGGGAAAGGAGCTGTACTATGCGCTGACTACCTATGCGGTCGGAAGCGATAATATCATGTATATCTGGGGGGAGGACGCCTATAACGAGTATGTCTGCGTTGACAGCGTTTCCTTTGACGGAGGCAGGACCTTTGTACAGGGTTTTCCGACAGTGATTCCGAAGGATCTGGATGAAGGACAGATGGTAATTAAAGTAAGATACCGTCTGTCTGCCAGGAGTGACAGCTGGACGGATAAGGATGTAAGCTATGCGCCTTCGGACAGCCGCATTTATGTGCTTTCAGAGAAGCAGGCAGAGGGCAGCACGGCTATTGACAGCAAGAAAATACTGAATAGGGACAACTATAATCAGAATCTGGAGTCCGGAACGGAGATGAATCTGTATCGCTGGCAGGGGGAGCTGCTGGGATATGATTATCTGGACAGCCTGTTCCCGGGCTGGATGGAGAATGGAAAGCCGGCAGACTGGTTTTATCCGACGACACTTGGGCAGCATGTCCTGGAACCGGCAGAGCGAATCCCGTTGACAGACGGCTGCAGGGTGAAGCTTCAGTTCTATTTTATGTCCAAAAACCGCGAGATAGGATATGGCCCGGAGTATTCAGACCTGGTTTATCTGCAGAACCTGACCGGTTATAAAGGGTATCTGGGCATCTGGGGAGAAACCTATGTGAACCGACTGGATGTGCCGGAATATGTACAGGCCATTGACGCAGAGGAAAGCACGGTGGCAGGCATCGTCAGCGTGCCGTCTACGGTTCTGTATATCAATTACACGAATGATAATCTGCGGGTGCAGAGGAAATGGGAGGTATCGGAGGACAATACCTATTATGCTTCTGATGAGGCCGGCATTCTGATGGACAAGCAGGAGACCAGAATGCTCTCTGTCCCTGAGAATAAGACGGAACTGGTGGTTCCGGCCGGGATTCAGAATGTAAATCTTTCCTGGTATAATCAGCTTTCCCGTGTGGAGCTGAAGGCGGAAAATGAGCTGGAGCTGCCGGAGATAGATTATAGGCTTCTGAGCGGCGCGACAGTGGAGATAAAAGAGAATTTGCTGAAGGATTATCTGAAAGCAAATTACAGCGGCTTCACAGCGGGAACCGGAAACTGGATGGTGGCGAAGGAAGAACCGTCCCGGGCTTATCAGGTTCACAATCAGTTGATTGTCAGCAGAGAGGGTCGATATGGAGGAAGACTGACCACTGGAAATAGTCTGCAGCTCCCGGCGGAAGTAAAGACGATCGGGGCAGACAGCTTTGAGGACGACTATGTGGAGACCGTGATCCTGTCCAAGGATGGCAGCCTGGTTACCTTTGAACCGGAAGGAATGGGAGAAAGCGGAGTGGAGAGAGTACTCTGTTATACGCAGACCCAGTATGAGGAGGTAAGCGGGCAGCTTGACGGAACCGGAGTAGCGGTGGAGCTGGTAAAAACCACTGCTGATGGCTTCGTATATGCGGAGAGTACGCAGGACGGAGCAGAGAGCGCTATGCTTCTGAAGGCGCCTTCCGATATTCGGGAATTTTACGGAGACGAGGTAAAGGGAGAGGACGGGACGCCCATAACCATCACGACGATTGGCGACGGGGCATTTGAGAATTGTCAGGAGCTTACCTGGGTGATTTTGCCGGAGAGTGTAACAGAGATAGGAAGCTCCGCGTTTAAGGGCTGTACTGCGCTGGAGGGCCTGCTGATCGATACAAAGGATACGATCGTTATCGGAAATGAGAGCCTGGATGACTGTACCTCCTTGCGGTTTGTGGGCAGCAATGCCATGACGGGTATTATGGAAGCGGGCTACGATCCGATTGTTACCGATAACTATGGACAGCTGTATTTCTTTGCGCCGACCAATGCGCTTGGCTATACGAATAACTGCCTGAGCTTCGTGGAGGGATCCGGCGTGTACGGATACCGGATAGAAAAGCTTGGCGAGAAGGGCAGGGCGCTTTGCGGAACCAGGGCGGATGGCACCTCCTGGCTTATGATCCGCAGCGGCAGTGTGATGGATGAGACCATAGAGATCCCCAATTCGATCCTGGAAATTTTCAGCTACGCGATGGCAGATACGGCTTCGGAATCCGGCGCTTATACATTTAAATGGGACACCAATGAAGAATACAATACCATGGGCTTGGGCTACAGCTCTATTGATAAATTGGCATTTTACAATGCGCAGGTTGGAAAAAATCTGGTGCTTCACGACTGGGTATATGTCTGGCCGGATGCTTTTAATGGCTGTGATCAGCTGGAGACAGTAACCTTTTCCGCCTATGTGAATGTGGATACCGGCGCGTTCGCCAATTGTAGCAGACTGAACCGGATCACCTTTGACGGAAACAGAATCAGCCTGAACACCAACAGCTTTATGGGCTGCGACAGTCTGAATACAGTAGAAGTTACAACAGAGTATATGCCGTCACTGTCGCTGTTTGACGGAAATATCGGTTTTCAGTTCAATATGGACTGGGATCCGGAGACAGAGAGCCGGAAGATCCGACTTGAAGTGCCGGAGGATATGAAAATGGCTTATCTGAAGGAATGGCGCTACTGGATGTGCGGATATGTGGATGTGTATTCCATGCAGACCAATTATCTCGCCATGAAAACCCTGATTCAGCGGCAGCTGACGGCGGCGGGCGGAGAACCGACGGAGGCGGAGATCAACGAGAGGGTATCGGAGGTACTTCTGGAGTCAGAAAACCGTCTGCGCCGGATGCTTGGTATGGAACAGATAAAAGAGGAGCCGACAGATCTGTACTTTTACACAACGGAAGAAATCCTCTGGGATACGAATGTGACGCTGACCGGAGTGCCGAAGAACACAGTCGAGGTGGAGCTGGACAATGCGGCCTTAGACCTTCCGGAGTATTTCTGGTATCTGCGCAATATTGCAACGGATGCGTTTTCCGGGAGTAAGGGACTTCGAAAGGTGACTATCCCGGATACCTTAGAGGGGATCGCGCAGAACGCGTTCCGGGGCGTAGAATTTGGCGACGGCGAGAAACTGACCCTGATATTTCGGGGCTTCCGGCCGCCGGAGCTTCAGGGCGCATATACAGATCATCCATTTTCCTTTGGCGCAGACGATACGCAGCTGTCCATTCAGGTGCCGGAGGGAGCGGAACAGGGTTATCTGGACGCCTGGGTATATCCGATCCTGGGCTATGAGAGCAGAGTACAGCTGCAGACGATGGTGGGGAATCAGCTGGCGGAGGAAGGCCAGGTGCCTGACGAGGCGCATATCGCGGAGCGGATGGCAGAGATTCTGACGCCGGCCTATAACCGTCTGCGGGCTTTGATGGGACTGGATAGTGTCACGAAGGAGGAAGTGCTGGAGACCCTGAGCAGCGATGTCGATAGTGGAGACAAGGGAACTGACGGAGGCGATGGAGACGGCGGAAAGGCGGAGGGACCGGAATGGCCGGAGCTCGTACCGGATCTGTTTACAGACAAGCCCTCACAGGAGCAGGAGGAGCAGCAACAGCCTTCCGAGGAAACCGGGACAGTAAATGAGCTGCCAACAGAAGAAAACACAGAAGAGGAGATACAGGAATGATCGTAGAACAGTCCAAGCAAGTCATTGCGGAAGTAAACAAAGCGTTTATCGGAAAAAACGATATCATTGAAAAGGTATTGATGACGATCTATGCCGGCGGCCACGTGCTGCTGGAGGACTGCCCGGGTGTGGGAAAGACTACGCTGGCCCTGGCATTTTCAAAGGTCTTAGGTCTTTCCAGCAAGCGTATCCAGTTTACTACGGATACCTTGCCGTCGGATATCACCGGATTTACCATGTTCAACCGGAAGACCAACGAATTCGAGTACCGGGAGGGCGCGGCCAACTGCCAGCTTCTTCTGGCGGATGAGATTAACCGTACTTCTCCGAAGACTCAGGCGGCGCTTCTGGAGGTCATGGAGGAGCATACGATTACGGTGGACGGCGAGACACATCAGCTGCCGTCGCCTTTTATCTGTATCGCTACACAGAATCCGGTGGGAGCAGCCGGAACGCAGCCGCTGCCGGAGTCGCAGCTGGATCGTTTTATGGTCTGCCTGTCCATCGAATACCCTACTCTGGAAAATCAGATGAAGATAATCAAGGCCCAGAGATATCAAAATCCGTTGCTTGATCTGAAAGCTGTGACGGATGGACAGCATGTACTGGAAATTCAGAATTATCTGAGCTCTGTACATGTGACAGACAATGTGTTGAGCTATGCGATCCGACTTTGTGAAGAAACCAGGGTGCATCCGCTGGTAGAGCTTGGTATCTCACCCAGAGGTGTATCGGCACTGGTGAAAATGGCCCGTGCCAATGCGGTGATTCGGGAACGCAACTATGTGATCCCGGAGGATGTGCAGAATGTATATTTCGATGTATGTGCCCACAGACTGGTGCTGCGTCCGCAGGCCAGAGTGGAGGGCATCAGCGCAAAAGCTGTGTTGGACGGCATTTTGTCCAAAGTAAAACCGCTGAAGGCTTCAGAAAGATAAGGTAAGAAAGTATGTGGAAAAATCGCCTATATTATTTTCTGCTTGCCGGAATTTTTGCCGGATTTCTCTTTTTTTTCGGAATACCCTATCTGGCGGTAGTATTGGCAGGCATGGCGGCTCTGGCACTGCTGCTGTGGATTTTGCTTCTGGGCGACGCGGAAAGGCTTACGGTGGAAGCCGGAATACAGGCGGGAAGCCGGGAAGGGAAAAGCATACCGCTGGTGCTGACTGTGCGAAAAAAAGGTGTGATCCGTGCGGCAGGAGGTGTGCTGGTGGAAGTGGAGCTGTACCATACGATGTATGCTGTCACGGAACGGAAGAAGCTTCTTCTGCCGCTGACAGGCAGATCCTTCTGTTATGATATGCCGGTGGATGCGGATTATTGCGGGGAGCTTTGTGTGCGGTGCAATTCCATAGAGAGCTGTGATTTGCTGAATCTGTTTCGGGTGCGTATGGAAGCCTTTCGTGAGGTGCGCACCATGATTTATCCCCGGCGGATCAATCTGAATGCGGAGCTGTCCCGGGATGCCATCGGTTCCCCAAAAAACGACGGATTGCTGCAGAACAGGAAGGGAAATGATCCCAGTGAAATCTTTGACCTGCGTGAGTATGCTCCGGGCGACGATGTGCGCTCCATTCACTGGAAGCTGTCAGGTAAGCTGGACAAGCTGGTGGTGAAGGAAGCCAGTGATCCTTCCCATTATCAGGTGGTTCTGATGCCGGATCTGGGTCTGGAGGAACTGGAAAACGAAAAGACGCTTCAGCAGCTCAATACGGCGATGGCGCTGTTCGCCTCCGTTGGCGAGCAGCTGATCAGACAGTGCGCGGCCTTTTATGTGGCAATTCCGGCCCGGTACGGTCTGAGACTTTCTGAGGTGCGAAGCTCCAGGGAGTTTCAGGATGCCTTGTCACAGTGGATGAGTATCGGACTGCCGGAAAGAAGCGGACTGGGAATCCGGTATTTTATCATGGAGCATATGGAACAGTATTTTTCAAAGCTGCTGATTATTTCGTCCGGAAAATATCTGAAGGAGCTGAACAGCCTGGAGGGCAGAATCAGCATTACTGTGATCAGCGCGGTAGATGGTACGGAATTTGCGCATATAAAGCTGAACCATACCTGCGACGTGGCAGAGATCCCGGTGGATCAGGAAGCAAAGGAGGCATATCGGGTGATATGCTAGAGAAAGACAGGAGACTAGAGCGATGAAAGGGCAGACGATACAGAGGATTCAGCCGGATGGCCGAAAAAGTTCATACGGAGCCGTGATGTGGGAAATGCTCCCGGTGTGTATGACGTTTGCGGGCGGTATGACGGCATATATCAGTTTCTGCGGGAATCAGGCTCCGGCTCTTCTGCTGCCGTTTCTAATGAGTCTTTTGAGCCTGGGCTGTATGGAGGCCGGTAAGATAC
>CAKROP010000074.1 GCA_934373375.1 uncultured Anaerosacchariphilus sp. | reverse complement strand
GTGAACTGTCTGCCCGGTATAATAACAATACAGCCTGCTATCTGGAAGTCTATATTATTGCTAATATTCTTCTGGAACAACAATATGTAAATGTACAGGCAGAAAGCCCGGCAACATGGGAAGCGTTCCTGCGACGGATACATCAGGTTATTTTCTATCAGGATGCAGAACACGTTATAACCTACTCTTCGGTAAAGGAATATCTCGAAAGAAATAACAACTTCCACTCACTGACAAAGGCTGAACAGTGTTCTATACCGTTCAAGGAATAGCCTATGGAGAAGAAGCTATTGAACCTGAAAGAATTATGCTCCTATCTGGGAATTGGAGAAACGAAAGCAAGGGAACTTGTCAGAGGTAAAAACGGATTCGGTGTACAGATTGGAAACCGATGGTATGCTGATAAAAACAAGCTGGATAAATGGCTTGACAAAATGGCTGTATAGATTGAAAACATGGGTATTGCTGTGATATACTATGCGTACATCTTAGCAATACCCTTTTGATTTACCATAGAAAAGGAGTACAGAATGGGTAAATCATTAAAAGGGAAAGAATTAGGGAAAGGCATTTCCCAACGTAAAGACGGGCTTTATCAGGCACGCTTTATCAATCGTTTTGGCAAAAGACAGACGATTTATGCAAAAACATACAACGATATAACAAAAAAGCTGCGGGACGCACAATATGAGGACGAGAAGCAGATAAATGTAGTTACCAGTAATATGACCTTGGACGAATGGTATAACGTATGGATGACCACCTGTAAAAAGCATTGCAGAGATACAACCAGACGCACCTACTCCGTCCAGTATAATCGGCTTCGTGAGGAACTGGGATGGCGTAAACTGACAAATCTGAATCTGGTCATTATTCAAAACGCTTTCAATAATTTAAAAAGTGATAAATCCAGACGAGATTGTAAAGCGCTCCTTGTTGATATACTTAACAGGGCTTTTGAATCAGATTTGATAAATAAAAATGTTGCTGTATCGGTCAATACCAAAATAGACGGTACGGAACAGCCTGAAAAACGTGTATTAACACCGGATGAAATTCAGATACTTTATCAATCAACGAGAAACAGTCAGCTTTATCCCTTTTTTGTTCTTGCGTTAAATACTGGTATGCGAATGGGAGAAATTCTTGGTCTTACATGGGAATGTGTTGATTTTGAGACTGGTTTCATCCATGTAGAAAAAACGCTATGTTATCTTCCCAACAATGGAACTGCAATCTATGAGTTTCATCCACCGAAAAGTAAGGCGGGCAAGCGGAACATTCCCATGTCTAAACAGGTCATGGAAATACTGCAAGAGCAAAAGGCATGGCGAGACAAAGTAAACAGCAGATTTAAAGCTCAATCGGGATTTGAAAATCTGGTGTTTACAAGCAAAACCAATCATCCTCTGCATGAAAGCAATATAAGAACTGCTATACGCTATCTGGTCAATCGCATAAACACAGGAAATCCCGCACAAACATTTGAAGTATTTACACCACATTGTCTAAGACACACATTTGCAACGAACTGCATCACAAAAGGGATGCGTCCCAAAACCTTGCAAAAGCTATTAGGACACAACTCCCTGCAAATGACAATGGATTTGTATTGTCACGTATTGGATTCTACGTTGAAAGATGAAATGTCTATTATTGCAGAAATGGTGTAAATGTGGTGTAGTAAACGTATTTAACAAGGAAAGAGCTTTGGAAAATCAAGGAATTTTAAGTGTTTACTTGAAGTTCTATATCTTCCAGGTTTGTGAGGAAAAATAGGGATGCAGTTACCGGAATTATTTGAAGAAAAAATGAAAGGTCTTCTGGGAGCAGAATATGAGGACTTCCTGGCAGGCTATGAAAAGGATCGGCATCAGGCCCTCCGGGTGAATCCGGCGAGGATTTCCGCAGAAGAGTTTGCGCGGATCAGCCCCTTTACGCTGGAACCTGTACCCTGGGCGAAGAACAGCTTTTATTATGGAACGGAGGATCGGCCCGGCAAGCATCCCTGGCATGAGGCAGGCGTCTACTATATCCAGGAGCCCAGCGCCATGTCCGTGGCGGAGCTGGCAGGCGTACAGCCCGGAGATCGGGTGCTGGATCTCTGCGCGGCTCCCGGCGGAAAAAGCACCCAGTTGGCGGCGGCTATGGAAGGAAAGGGACTTCTGATATCCAATGAGATTCATCCGGCCCGGGCGAAGATTCTCGCTTCCAATATCGAACGGATGGGAATATTGAACGCAGTGGTGACAAATGAAGCACCGGAGCGTCTGGCACCTCATTTTCCGGCGTTCTTTGACCGGATTGTGGTGGACGCGCCCTGCTCCGGCGAGGGGATGTTCCGAAAAGAGGAGCAGGCTGTCAGCCAGTGGAGTCAGGATAATGTGGATCTCTGCGCAAAACGGCAGCAGGACATTCTTGAAGAGGCCGCGAAGATGCTGCGGCCCGGCGGGGTGTTAGTCTATTCTACCTGCACCTTCGCACCGGAGGAGGACGAGGAGAGTATGGCGCGCTTTCTTCTGAAGCATCCGGAGTTCTCGGTGAAAAAGACCGAGGCTTATGAAGGCTTTGCCCCGGGCAGACCGGAGTGGGTGAAGCTGACGGATGAGGAGAAGGAAGGTGTCAGTGCAGAGCGGCTGAAAGCAGTTCTGGAGTCTGTGAAGGACACCTTCCGGCTGTGGCCCCATAAGCTGAACGGGGAAGGGCATTACGCGGCGGTGCTTGAGAAGGCAGGCGGAAACCAGGGAGAAGAGTTAAGCGCCCTTCGAATCGAAAAAACGGAACGGAAAAATCGAAAGAACGGAAAAAGCTCCGGCAAATCCGGCGGCGTGTCCGCGGAAGCGGAGGCCTGGAAGCTCTACAGGGAATTTGCTGCAGATACGCTGGTTCACGGTCCCGAGGGTATCCCCATGCTCTTTGGAGAACAGCTGTACCTGCTGCCCTGTGAGCTGAACCTGGAGGGTCTTAAGGTCCTGCGCCCCGGTCTTCATCTGGGTACGGTAAAAAAGAACCGTTTTGAACCGGCCCACGCCCTGGCTCTGGCATTGAAAGCGGAGGACGTAAAGCGCAGCGTCTCCTACGGGTCAGATTCCCGGGAAATCCGGGCCTGGCTGTCCGGTGAGAGCCTGGAGGGATCTGACGGCAGGGGATGGACACTGGTACAGACCGACGGCTTCTCCCTTGGCTGGGGGAAGCAGGCAGGCGGCATTCTGAAAAATCATTACCCCAAGGGGCTTCGGAAGCAATAACAAATATTTTTGTGCAAATATAACACAAAAGCAAAATAAAACCACCATTTACATTGACAAAAGTGACAAAAAGTGGCACAATAAAAACAAGGCAGAGCCCAGACATAAAACGCAGCTCAGAAGCGGAACTGCCGGATTATCAAAACTTTCGTGGGGAGGCTTTTCTTATGAATGATTATGAACTGATCCGAAATATTCTGGACAAAAGCAGGTATACGGTAGCCATGTGCGGCACGGATATGATGAAGGAATCCGGCATGCCAAGCTTAAGAGCTCCTGAGATTGCCTATCAGGTGGAGCAGGAGTTTGGTTATTCGCCGGAGGAGATTTTTTCTTCGATATTTTACGTGAACCGACCGGAGACCTTTTTTAAATACTATCGGGAATGGATGCTGAAGCCCCATCTGGAACCGAGCGCCGGCTTTTACGCACTGGCGGAGCTGGAGCGGCGGGGGAAGCTTCAGTGCAGCATCGCCAATAATGTGCATAACCTGCCTGGCCGGGCGGGCTGTCAGAAGGTACTGAATCTGCATGGAACCATTTACGATAATGAGTGTCCCAGATGCGGCAGAAAGTATCCGATGGAGTATATACGTGACGCGAAGCGGGTTCCTCTGTGTGAGGACTGCATGGCGGTGATTCGCCCGAAGGTACTGCTCTTTGGGGAACAGGTGGACAACCGGATGATGACCGCGGCTGCGGAGGAGATCGCGAAGGCGGATGTACTGCTGCTTCTTGGTACCTCGATTGGCTCGGGACTTTGCGAGCGATATGTAAAGTATTTTGAAGGCGAGACCCTGATTATCATCAACGCGGCGGAGCATTTTACCGACGCGAAGGCGGATATTGTGCTGCGGGAAGAGGTAAAGACAGCACTGCCGAAGATTGTGTTGTGAAACACCGGCAGGGAGCTGACAGTGGCGGTCCTGAAAGAGGACGGAGCGGGCTTAAGCTTAGGAGACTGACTGGAGGACAAACATATGAAAGCACTGGAAGAAAAGATATTGCAGGAAGGCGTAGTCGTTGACGGGGATATCCTGAAGGTAGACGGCTTTGTAAACCATCAGGTGGATGCACTGCTGATGGAAGAAATTGGAAAGGACATGGCGGAGCATTTTAAGGGACAGGGCATCACCAAGGTGTTCACTATTGAGTCCTCGGGGATTGCGCCGGCCTTATTTACAGCGAAGGAGCTTGGGGTTCCGCTGGTGATTCTGAAGAAGCAGCAGACCGCGGACAGCCTGAAGACCGAGGTGTGGCAGACTGAGGTAGTATCTTATACGAAGGATACCTCTTACCGTCTGACATTGGCGAAGAACTATATTTCCGATGAGGATCATGTGCTGATCGTTGATGATTTTCTGGCCAATGGCGAGGCAGCCACCGGAGCCATCCGTCTGATCCGCAAGGCCCATGCCACCGTGGCCGGTCTTGGCGTGCTTATTGAGAAGGCGTTCCAGCCGGGACATGAGAAGCTGGAGAATCAGGGCATCCATGTATACGCCCAGGCAAGCATCAAGGCTTTCGAGAACGGGAAAGTGGTATTTTAGATGAAAAAGGAGAGAACAGGCGCGGACGCAGCAGTCCGCGCCTTTGAAAAGAGCGATATTTCCCAGGTTCTGATTACCATCGGCGGAATGCTGATTTACGCCATCGGTATCAATAATTTTATCGTCCCGGCAGGCCTGTACAGCGGCGGCGTCATGGGTATCAGCCAGATTATCCGTACCCTTCTGGTGCAGTACGCGGACCTGAATTTCGGTGGAACGGATATTGCGGGTATCATCAGTTTGATTCTGAATCTGCCGCTTTTTGTGCTGGCCTATATGTCGGTGGGACGGCATTTTTTCTGGAAAACGGTTATCTGCGTTGTGAGCCAGTCTCTGTTCCTGACGCTGATTCCGATCCCGGCCAGCCCCATTGTGGAGGATACGATTACAGCGACCCTGATTGGCGGTATTATCGTGGGAACCGGAATCGGTGTTTCCCTTCAGAGCGGTGGCTGCAGCGGCGGAATTGATATTCTGGGCATGTATTTTACAAAAAAGTACAATGGTTTTAGCGTGGGAAAGCTGAATTTGATTATCAATCTGCTGATTTACGCGTCCTGCGCCCTGCTGTTTGATATTAAGGTCGTAATTTACTGTATTATCTACGCGGCGGTCAATACGCTGATGGTGGATAAGACCCACACCCAGAATATCCGGACGGCGGTGATTATCATTACCAAGGAAGATCCGGATAAAATCAAGCATTATATCATGGACGAGCTGGCCAGGGGCGTCACTCACTGGGACGCAATCGCAGGTTATACGGACGAAAGGTCCCATATCCTTTTTACGGTCATGTCCAAGCATGAGCTGTCCATGCTGAAGCAGGAAATGAAATACATCGACCCGAAGGCCTTCGTGGTCAGCAAGGATAATGTGGGAATTGATGGAAGATTCGCGAAACATCTGTAAAATAAGGTGATTTGGCCCCGAGGCATGCGCTTCGGGGCCTTTTTACGCGGAGCCTGCACAGAATCCGGGAAATAGCGTAAGCTATAGAAGGAGCGTATTCCGGAATATTTTTTTATAAGGAAAAAGCCTGTACCCGGATTGGGGGTGCAGGCTTTTTGCGCGGGGATCTACTGCGCCTTATTTACGAAGGATTCGCAGTCGGTACACTCGATTTTGGTCGGATTGGATTCATGGGTACCGATTTGGATCTTATTCAGTGTGCAGTAATTTTCGCCCTGGGCGTGATGGGTGCAGTTGTTGACAGTACATCCGATGGCTTCGTTCTTGTTGGTCATCATAAAAATTCCTCCTTTATGGCGCGGCGAACCGCATTTGCTTGCGTTACAGAAGTAGTGTGTATCGGCAGGCGGATTTTATGCGTGAGAAAAAATGGAAAATAACTCCAGCGCCTGCAAATGAAAGCACACAAAAATCTCCTGCCGGAGTTGCGGGCCGTCAGGAGATTTCTGTTGCTTTATACTATTGAAGAAGGAGAGTAACAATTGAAAGTGATTGCTACTTAGAGATATATGATAAAGGGAAGTCCCCATTGTTTTTAGTCGGGACCGGTCGGCACCGAAGCAGCGCCGGCAGCCCCATTTTGTATTTATTTCCATGAATAGCATTCGCAGGTTTTTGCTTTGCTTCATTTGATAGTATTATCATACACAAAGGTTGTGTCCAAGTTGTGTCCGCACTCTTAACAAAAAATTGGGATTTTCTAAAAAATATATAAAATGGAAAATTGTTTTGGGGAAATGGATATGCTATACTGAGACTATTACGAAGCGAAAAGGAGTAACGCCATGTCGTTTATCAGTGTCTTTGACGTGCTGGGTCCGAATATGATCGGCCCGTCCAGCTCCCACACGGCGGGAGCGGCCAGAATCGCCTATCTGGCCCAGAAAATGATTGCCGGGCCTCTGGTCCGGGTGGAATTTATCCTCTACGGTTCCTTTGCCCGCACCTATCGGGGGCATGGTACAGATCGGGCGCTGCTGGGCGGCATCATGGGCTTTGATACCGACGACGAACGGATCCGTGATTCCTTTTCCATTGCGCAGGAGCGGGGCATTGATTTCTCCTTTACCCCGAACGGGGAGGAAACGGAGGTACACCCGAATACGGTGGACATCCATATGGTAAATGGGTCCGGCCAGGAGCTCACAGTCCGCGGCGAATCCCTGGGTGGCGGCAAGGCGCGCATCTGCCGGATCAATCAGGTGGAGGTGGATTTCACCGGCGAGTACAGCGCGGCCATCGTGATTCATCAGGATCGGCTGGGTGTTGCAGCCCACGTCACCAGCGTACTCAGCCGTCACGGCGTGAATATTGCCTTTATGCGGTTATTCCGGGAGGGAAAGGGCGATATCGCCTACACCATCGTGGAGTCCGACGGGCGGCTTCCGGAGGCGGTCGCCGGGGAGCTACGGGAAAATGAGAACGTGCATGAAGTGATGATTGTGCAGCCCTAGCAAAATGCTGGCTTATGTGGCAGCGTCAGAGACCGATTTGCGGAAGGCAATCTGAAAAATGACGTGAATTGTGATACTATGAGGAGTTAGAAACATGGATTTTAAGAACGCAAAGGAATTGCTGGCATTATGTGAAGAAAGGAAGCTTTGCATTTCGGACGTAATGCGCAGGCGTGAGATAGAAGAAGGCGAAACCACCGGCGAGACCTGTGACGCCCGGATGAAGAAGGCCTACGAAATCATGCGGGAATCAGCCCGCGGCCCCATAAAAAAGCCCGGACGATCCATGGGCGGTCTGCTGGGCGGCGAGGCGAAGATGCTTTCCGACTGGCAGCAGGGCGATGGGCAGGGCAAAAGCCTCTGCGGACCGGTGCTTGGACGGGCCGTGGCCTATGCCATGGCGGTGCTGGAGACCAATGCATCCATGGGGCTTATCGTGGCGGCCCCCACGGCGGGGTCTTCCGGTATTGTACCGGGCGTCCTGCTGGCGCTGGAGGAGCAGTTTCATTTTACAGAAGCAGAGATGATGCAGGCTCTCTACAACGCCGGGGCCGTGGGCTATCTGGCCATGCGGAACGCCACCGTGGCAGGCGCTGTGGGCGGCTGTCAGGCCGAGGTGGGCGTAGCCTCTGCCATGGCGGCGTCGGCTGCCGTGGAGCTGCTGGGCGGCTCCCCGAAGGCCTGTCTGGACGCGGCTTCCACAGTACTCATGAACCTGCTGGGGCTGGTCTGTGATCCGGTGGGCGGTCTGGTGGAATACCCCTGCCAGAATCGGAATGCAGCAGGAGTCGCTGTTGCCCTGACCTCAGCCGAGATGGCGCTGGCCGGCGTCCCGCAGCTGATTCCGCTGGACGAAATGATTGCAGTCATGTATAACGTAGGCAGACGCATCCCGGCAGAGCTGCGGGAAACGGCCCTTGGCGGCTGTGCGACTGCACCGTCGGCCTGCGAGGCCTGCGGAAAGTGCTGATGTTTTGAAATTACCCCTTTACAAATATTTCATTTTCAAGTATAATATCAGTTGCTGACACAGCAAGCTGGAATAGCTCAGTCGGTAGAGCACTTCACTCGTAATGAAGGGGTCGTGAGTTCGAGTCTCATTTCCAGCTT
>CAKROP010000073.1 GCA_934373375.1 uncultured Anaerosacchariphilus sp. | reverse complement strand
GCGCCGGAGGGTATCATGGAATTCCTGACGGATAAAGCGCATGCGGTGAAAGCGGTTATGCTGAACGATTAAAGAAGTTACTGAAAGAATAATAGGGGCAGATTTCCATATTCTATCTGAATCTTGGAAATCTGCCCCTATTGATTTGAAAATTGGAAATCAGTTCCTATACAAACAAGCCGTCATTGCATGCGACCATGTCCTTGTGAAGGAGATCCTCCACCTCCTGGAACAGCTCTCTCTGGTGCATGCCTGCGCCCAGAATCAGCTTCTCCTTGGGAATCACGATGGCGTAAGCATCCATGCCGTTCTGTGCCTCGGCGGTAGAAATGGCCTCTCCGGTAGCGGCGTCCAGAGTACAGATGAGATCCGGGAAGGTAGCGGCGCGCTGTCCGTCCTGCTCTGCCAGCATGTACTCATTCCAGAAGGTGAAGCTTACGCTGCCCTCCTCGCCGGTTACATCCAGATGTCCGATATCATAGCCGCCGTCCATCTTCAGATCGTAGTTAGCGATTTTACCCTTAGCCAGAATCTTTGCGTCGTAGTTTTTCTCCAGGAAAGCTACGAACTCCGCGCCGTTCTTGCACTGGCTGAAGGCCTTTCCGATATCCAGAGCCTGGGAAATGGCGCCCACAGCCGCGTTCTTTGCCAGATACTCGGCGGTCACCGGGTTACGCAGCACGCCTACCATACCGCCGTCGGCCACCGCGCTCTGGCGGATTACATGGGAGGTGGAGTTCAGGGCTCCCTTTGCCACGGTTTCCACATAGCGGGCACCCACGCCGCCGCAGCTGGACTGGGTGGTCTGGTAATCAGGCAGCAGGTTCAGTCCGATGCTTCCCATAGTTCCGGTGGGATGAGCGCGGCCGTTACTGGGCGCGTCCACCAGGGGAATGCCGGTGAGAGCGGAGATAACCCAGCCGTTGGCTGTAGAGATGGCTCCGTTTTCGCAGGAGGTAAAGCCTGCGATTTTCTTGCCGTAATTCAGCTCAAAATTCTTCAGGGCAGTCATCCAGTGCTCTGCGGTCAGGTGTACATCCTTTGCGGAGGGCGCGCCCAATGTGGAGACATTCACTACCACATCGTCTGGCTTCAGTTCGCTGACATCCAGCATGGTCAGCTTATCGGTGTGCTTGAAGGTCTCCTCCAGAGCCTCCCGTCCGGCGGTCAGTGTTCCGCCTCCGCCGCCTCCCAGAAGAAGGCCGCCCATCAGGGCCTGTTCACACAGTTCTTTTGTCAGATAAATCATAGTTGTTCCCTTTCTGTGGATGTCGTTTTATTTGCGGATAGATTCAAAAAATGCGAAAAGACCTTCCGCCAGTACCGGGTCGATGACCGGAAGTCCCACTTCCTGCTCCAGCAGCTTGGCGATGCCGATGGTGGTAAGACCGGTGCAGCCCAGGGCGATAACGTCCGCGCCCATGTCCTTGATTTTCCGCGCGCAGGCTACGCAGTTCTTCCGGCCTTCGTCGGTCATCAGATCCAGCGTGCTGTTTACGCCCTCCGGCTTCTCCACGGCTACCAGACGGTCCTTTGGCAGCTTGCGGTAAGCTCTCGGCGCGTAGTCGGTAATACCCAGAAGGCCGATTTTCTCACCGTATTTGCCTGCCAGTGCAACGGTAGTTTCACCGCCGCCGGTTACGGACATATGCGGAAGAGCCTCGCGGATCTCTGCCACGCCCGGATCATCGGCGCAGCTCACAATAATCATATCCTTATCCTGGAAGGTTTTTGCCAGCTCTACAATTTTCGGAACGGCAATCAGCTCCAGCTCATGGCTGTGGATGCCCTCCCACTGGTCCGGGATGCAGCGGCTTTCTACCTGGATGCCCGGAAAATGGTCCATGATAATCTGACCGTGCATATCTACGAAATGCTGATCGTCAGAGGTCAGCACACGGATCAGGCCGACCTGAAATGGTTTCTTTTCCATACGAATCACCTCATTGTCTTTCTCAGATCTGGAATTCTCCATCCTTGATTACCAGTGTATCGTCCAGATACAGGGTCGGCTTCAGAATGATGCCGTCCATATGGCAGTCTGCCTTGTTGACGCCGCCGAAGGAGGTATTGGTACCGAAGGCTACGTGTACGGTGCCATATACCTTCTCATCCTCCAGAATAATGCCGTTCAGGATAGCTGCCTCATTGGTGCCGATACCCAGCTCCGCTACGGTGCGGTTCCGGTCATTGGCCAGCAGGATATCCAGCATCTCGCTCTTTTCGCCGGAGATGGACTGGAGCTTTCCGTCCTTGATCACGAACTTCAGGGGAGCGTCCAGCTTGCCGATGCCGACCATGGAGCCGTCCACGATCATTTCACCGTTGACGCCGTCCTCCAGGGGAGCGATGTAGGACTCGCCGGAGGGCAGGTTGCCGCACTGGCCGGCTTCCCGGTATACGCCCGGGCTGGGAACGCCGTCACGGCCATCCAGGTTCAGGGTCAGGGTGCAGCCGTCCTTCTGGATGACAGCCTTCTTTGCTTTCGTGAGGAGTTCAGTTACCTTGCCGGTGAGCTTCAGGACCTCGTCGTAATCCGCAGTCATGGCGCCTGCGCCGAACATCTCCTCGGTGATACCGGGCATGGTAGCCACGCGGGTGCCGGTCTTCTGAGCCTCGATCTTTGCGTTGGTGTGGGTCAGGGACTTGGCGGTGGGGCAGATAACTACATCCGCAGCCTTCATGGCCTCCGCTACGGTGCGGGGCGGCTCCTCGCCGGAGAGCTCGCGCTCCTTCATAACCATCAGCAGAGCCTCGCAGCCAAGCTCCTTGGCGCCCTCGTAGAGCGCGGTTCCGATGGTGAGACGGCTGTCATCGGTGATGATCAGGACGTCCTCGGTGGGCTTTACCGCCAGGCAGGATACCATGACATTTTTTGCGATTTCTTTCAGTTCCATTTCTATACTCCTTTGTTTCGATGCAAAATCATTACTTATTAAAAAATCAGATACTTAAAAGTCAGATACGATCCGTTAGATATCGGTGACCTCCGAGATCACCCGGGCCAGCAGCGTACGGGGCAGAACCACGGTCTTGCCGGTCTTTTCGGCGAACATTTCCTTCATCTTCTGGGTGAAGCCGATGCAGTCCAGAACGACCAGATCCACGTCGTCCATTTTGCTGATTTCCTCGGCTGCCTTTTCCAGATCCGGCCACTCACCGTAGGGGGAAGCAGCCACGCTGGTACACTCTTTCACATAGCCGCTCCATTTTTGGTTATTCTGCTCTAACTGGAGCGGAGACGGTGTGACAGCGGCGATATGGGAGGTGCGGGTCAGAAGGGGCACTACCTTATGCAGAATGTCGCAGGGGAAGACCATGGGAACATGGGAGGTCAGACTTTCCGGAAAGCTTCCGGTACAGAATACCATGATAAGCTTCACGCCTGCAGCCTCCAGATCGTCGATGCCCTTCTGAAGATTGCCCAGGATGTATTTCTCAGCAAAGGTGACGGAAGAACCGTCGGTGAGACGGGATACCAGCACATAGTCGTCGCCTTCAGGCTTGAACTTCTCGATCTCCTCCCGGGTCAGGCCGTCCAGGCCGCCGCGCTGCAGCAGCTCGATCTTGCCGCCGAAGATATCCATAATATCGCAGGTTACGTCCACACGGGGGGCCTGTCCGATGGTGATTGCTCCAATTTTCATAAGATCATCCTTTCTGAATAAAATGTGATAAATGGTTCTGTAACAGGAGATTCCAGGGAAATTCTCTATTACAGAAGAAAGGCAGCCGCAGAGTATGCGGCCGCCTCCTTGCGTGCAAAATAATTTATTCGTTTCCGAGAGTCTGAAGCTGATCCATTCTGCCGTACAGCTTCACCAGACGTTCATACTCCTTCTCATCGTAGAAGCTTGCCTCGCCGCGGCCGAAGGACTTGGCAACCTCCATCATGTAGCGTGCTGCCTCTTCCACGTCTGCGAAGTGGCTGGAGCCTGTAGCACAGCCCGGAACCATGGTCTCGGTGGTGATAGCCACGCCTACGACCGGCGCCTTGGTAGCGGTGCAGGGCTGCAGGATGCTGTTCAGGTGATATACGTCATTGCCGTAAGGTGTGATATCCTGCATGCTGAGCGGGAATACGTAGGGCAGCTGGCCGGTGGTACGCTGCATGATCTCCAGCAGATCCTCGGATACGCGAAGGATCCAGCCCTCTTTTACGGTGTTGGAGATAGCGAAGCCTCTGGTATTGATGACACGGTTGCCCTTGGTGGTGTCTACAGTCAGGATAGCGTCCAGCTCGGGGCTGACCTCTTCCTTATTAACCTGGGACATCTCCACCGGGGAGCCCATGAAGGGAACCGGCTTGTGGGGAGCAGTCGGAGCATGGGGGCAGATCTGTGTGGAGACGAATACGTCGCCCTCCAGGTAATCGCCCTTGGTCTGCATATCCAGAAGCTTGGCTGCTACAGCCAGAGCGCAGAGCGCGCCGTCGCCGTCGGATACGAAGCCGATCATCTCCGGACGCGCGCCGATGCCGCCCAGACGTCCCAGAAGACCGATAGTCGGAGCGGAGCCGCCCTTGGACTTACCGTTGGTACCCGGGATGCGGACCTTTACCATATCGGTGCTGCCCTTCGGTCCTTCCAGCGGATAGACTTCCACGTTGGCCTCGGGATTTACGGACTGCAGATATTTTTTAACAGCCGCGCCGTCTACCGTACTGCTGTCAAGTACGTCGAATACTTCCATAACCTGTTTAATAAGCATGGTGTTTCCTCCTAAAGTGATTTATATTCAGATAGATCATACCTCATTTCCTATGGAAAAGCAACTGTTTTGGGGAAAAAGGCAAATTTCCCGAAAATTCACAAAAAATTAAGAAAGTTTAAGAAACATTAATACTTTAGCTTGACACAGCTGGAAAGTGGGGGTATGATAAAAGACATCACGAGCTATGAACGGGCATAGGAACGGGATGCCTGTATCATAGCTTTTGTATTAGAAAGGAAGCTGATAATATGACAAATGAAAATCCTGAACTGAAAAAACAGCAGTCGATTTCCGCAGCCGAGCATCCGAAGGCGTGGGATCCCCAGGTAATGATTCTGGGACTTCCCCTTGCAGTCGTAGGATGTATCATCGGCCTGGAGCTGATTGTCCGTACAGGAGTAACCCCGAACACCTCCATCATCGGAGCACTGTTTGCCATTCTCCTTTCCAGAATTCCGGTGGCTTTCTTAAGAAAGTACCGCAGCATTCACAGACAGAATCTGCTGCAGACATCCATTTCCGCAGCTACATTCTCCGCTGCGAACTGCATGATTCTTCCGATTGGTATTCCGGTTATCATGGGATATCCGGAGCTGATGTTCCCCATGCTGATCGGCGTGATGCTGGCTACCTGCGTAGACGCCACGATCCTTTACAACTGCTTCGGCTCTGAGATGTTCCCGGCAGAAGGCGCATGGCCGCCCGGAGTGGCAGCGGCAGATTCCATCATGGCAGTTATCGAGAAAGGCAAGAAGGCAGTCCTTCTTCTGGTCGGTATCGGTCTTGGCTGGGTAGGTAAGATCGCAGGCCTTCCCATGGACCTTCTGGGAGTATCCTGGTTTGGTGATTTCGGAGCCATGGCCGCTCTGGCAGCAGGTTCCCTGGTGATCGGCGTCCTGAAGGTAAACGGCTTCTCCTTCTCCATCTTCGGACACGCGTTTAATTTCGTAACCAATGCATTTGGCGAGAGCTTTGTATATACAGACCACCTTCCGCTGCAGTATATGGCGCACGGCGTTATGATCGGCGCCGGTATCATTTCCCTGGTACAGTGCGGGATCGCCCTGTTCAAGAAGAGCAAGGGTACCAAGGCAGTGGATACCACCAATGTGGTAAGCAACGAGCATATGAAGAAGACCCTGGGCGTGGGCTTCGGCGCATACCTGGTGATCGCTCTGTTTCTGGCAGTCGTAGGCGGCATCATCACACAGATGAGCGTACCGCAGTTCATCCTCTGGCTGATCTTCGCAGCATTCGCAGCGGAGGCGTCCGAGCTGATCGTAGGTATCTCCGCCATGTATTCCGGATGGTTCCCGGGCTTCGCGACAGCCCTGATTTTCCTGATTGTCGGCATGCTTCTTGGCTTCCCGGCACTGGCTCTTGGCCTGCTGGTAGGCTTTACTGCAGCCACCGGCCCCTGCTTCTCTGATATGGCGTACGACTTAAAGTGCGGCTACATCTTAAGAGGAAACGGAGCAAATCCGGAGCTGGAGAAAGAGGGACGCAAGCAGCAGTATTTTGCAGAGCTTATGGGCTTTGCCGTAGCGTTTGTAATGGTTGCCTTCTTCGCGAACAAGTACTTCGGACAGGGACTGTTCGTAGCAGTATCCAATACCTTCGTGGCTACCATTGACGCGGGAGCAAGCGGAGAGATCGCGAAATGGCTTCTCATCTGGGCTATCCCGGGCGCTATCATCCAGCTTCTTGGCGGAAAGCGTCAGCTGGGTATCCTGTTCGCTACCGGACTTCTGGTAGGTAACATCATCAACGGTCTGACCATCGCGGCCGGTCTGATTATCCGTCTGGTTGCTGTCCGTGCCAACAAAGAGAACGAGCAGACCCTCAACATCCTGGGTGCAGGCGCACTGGCAGGAGCTGCCATCTACAGCTTCTTCACCGCTACTCTGGGACTGGTAGGAAAGAAAGACTGATAGGCGTTACATAAGGAAAAGCCTGAGTTATAGAAAATGGGGAATCCAGTCCGCAGGTCGGATGGGATTCCCTTTTCTGTTACGAAGTAGCCGTAAGGAGCTGCCGGTGGCAGGTCCTGTAGGTAAATGGAGGGTTATTTGCGAGGAACTTAAAACATGGATTACTTTATTATCATAGCGCCCAAGCTCGTCAGCTTTTTCCTGCTGATTGCTTTAGGCTTCACGATTTCAAAATTGGGAATTTTCCCCAAAAGCTGTCTGCCGTCTCTGTCGGCATTCCTGATTAAAGTGGTATTGCCCTGTCTGACCGTATCGCTTCTGTATCAGCGGGGAACCACCTGGGGCGATCTGGCAGGCTTCCATGGTATCGTGCTCTGCCAGATGGCCGGATATGTGCTGCTGGCCGCTGTGGGACTTCTGTGCGTAAGGCTGGCCGGAATACGCCCCACCACTTCAAATGTGCATGTGGGCTGTATGGTCGGCGGCAATTACGGCTTTGTGGTCATCCCGATCCTGATGGCCCTGTACACGCCGGAGAACGGACAGCAGTACATTCCCATCTGCTCGGCCATTGACACCATGATGGTCTGGACTCTGGGACTCTATTTTTTCACCCGGGGCGTCGAGAAGGACAGCGAGCCCTGGTATCGGATTCTGGCGAAACGGCTGTTTAACCCGATTCTGGTTTCCATCGTGCTGATTCTGACCCTGAATTCCCTGTCGGTGACCCTGCCCGGCCCGGTGCTGGAGGTCTGCACCAATGTGGGAAATATCAGCTACAGCCTGGGACTTATCTATGTGGGCTGCACCATCTGCTTCCTGAAAAAAGGAAGTCTGCACTGCCTGAAAACCCTGTGGATGCTGGTGCTGACCAAGCTCTACGCAGTGCCGCTTCTGATTTACATTCTGACCGGGCCGATTCTGCCGGAGACCGAGCGGGTGGTGCTGATGCTGATTGCGGGAGCGCCGTCCATGACCACCAGCTGTATGATAGCGGGTCAGTATGGGCTTGACGAGGACTATGCTTCCACAGCAGTCTTTGTGACGACCATCTGCTGTATGGTGACGATTCCGCTGCTGTTTCTGACCTCGGCGCTGTTTCGGTAAAAGCATACGCACATATTCATAGGAAGAAAGCGCCTCATCCGGGCGGCACACGCGAAAACGGAAGCGCTTGTATATAGGAGGAAAATCATATGGAATTGACAGAAGTCATCGAAAAACGAAGAAGTATCCGAAAATTCTCGGACAAACCGGTTTCCAGGGAAATACTGACAGAGCTTATAAGAGAGGCCGCTCTGGCCCCCACAGCCAGCAATCTGCAGGCCTGGCGCTTCTTTGTGGCAGATGATCCGGAGCTGGTGCGGGACATCGACTCCTTCAGTCCCGGACTTTCCGGAAAGCCGCCGGTCATTATCGCCATCGCAAGCGATCTGGCGGAAGCGGAGCGCCGGGGAAGCAAGAACAGTCTTGTCTACGGCCTGATGATGGACGCGGCCATGGCGGCGGAGAATCTGATGCTGAAGGCCACGGATCTGGGGCTGGGTACCTGCGCCATCAAAAGCTATAATGATAAGGCAGTGCATAAGCTTTTGAAGCTGCCGGATACGATGCGGTTGGAAATCCTGATTTCTGTAGGCTGGCCGGCGGCAGAACCACGGGAGCCGAAGCGAAAGGCCATGGAAGACGTATTGTTCTGGAATACCTGGGAAGAGCCGGAGGCTTCAGAAG
>CAKROP010000072.1 GCA_934373375.1 uncultured Anaerosacchariphilus sp. | reverse complement strand
GATACATGCTGCGGAACTTGTACATTTTGAATTTCTTACCGTTTTTCCCCACACGCTCCTGTGAGAAGAAAATCGGACCCGGAGAGCTGATATAGATGGCCGGGGCCACAAAAATAAATACGATGCCGGTCAGCAGGCAGCCAACAAGGCCCCCTGCGATATCCATGGCGCGCTTGATAAAGAGCTGTTTAGCGGAAACAAAGGTCATGCTGGTGGTCAGCACGGTGTAGCTGCCGACCTTTTCCATGATCTGCTTCTGACCGGGGATATTGACCTCCCGGGACAGATTCAGGTGTACCGCTACGCCGGATTCCACGAATTTATGGACCAGATCCTGAAGAAGCGGATCCTCCTCGACGGAGGGAATGATCAGAACCTCGTCAATCCACTCCTGACATACGTACATGGGAGCGTCTGCGGCGCCTGCGACAACCGGGATACCCTCAATTTTCTGGCCGGTCATATCGCGATCAAGGATGACCAGACCGGAGAGTGTGAACATCTCATAGTTATTTTTCTTCAGGTTCCGGACAGCTTCAGCGGCTTCGTCGGCCCGGGTGACGATCAGCAGGGACCGGTCGCCGCCTATCACCATACGGCGTCTCAGGATGGTTTTCCATATTTGCCGTACTGTGTAGGTCAGAAAGAAATAGATCACATACATGATGCCCAGCATCAGGCGGGAATAGTCCTGCGCGTCCTGAACAAGATAAAGATAAAATACGCCGAGAGCACTGACAATGACCACGTGCTTCACGGTTTCCATAAATTCAATATAGGGTCCTCTTTTCAGGACGTTTTTCAGCGTCTCGAAAAAGAAGAGGGTAACGATGTCCGCAAACGCGATAAAGACGGCCATGTTCCGATAAAGAACGATGGAGTACGGATTTCCTTCGAAACCGCGGATGATATATGCGAGAAGAAAGGCGGCCTGCAGGCAAATCATATCCAGAAGGATAAAATCGTAATGCTTGAACCACCCGGTCGATTCTTTTTTGTACATAGTACAACAAATTCCCTTCGAATTAACAAATTTTGTAACAGATGCTTTTCTATGTGTATCATAAAAGATTTTGCGGTGCTTGTCAAATAATAAGTATCTGGGATATAATAGATAAGATAAAGGAAGGAGACTACCGATGAACTGGATAAAAGAACATGAGATAGATTCCTGGCTCCTGAGAGGCGCCGTGGCACTGATGCTGCTGTTCCCGGCTTTTTACAGTCCCTACACAGATGTGTATCAGAGCGCGTATTACGCAGGGTTCTCCTGGGCCTATTTTCTGGTGGTATTGTATATGGCAGTGCGGGTCTGGAATAACAGGGACAGGCTTCCGCGTATATCCATAGCGGCGATTGTGTATTTTGCGGGACTGCTGATTTATAATCTGCTGTCGCTGTATTTTAATCATAAATATCTGCACTGGTACTGGGAGCAGGTCAATAATACGGTGGCATTTCTATTGCTGGCAGTGATAGCGGGCCTGGGGGAAGGCTCAGAAGAGAAACGGGACGGAACGATCCGTTTCCTGATGTATTGTATCATACTTTCCAATATAGGCAGCATTATCTACTACATGATGGGCTATACCAAGCTGCTGATTTGCAATAATCAGTTTGTGCTTTTTGAACTGCCGGAGAATTTTTACGAGACCCGTCATTACTGGCTCTACAGCCATAAAAGTGAGTACGCGGTGATGCTGGTGGCTTTTATCGCGCTGCTGGTGGCTTATCGGAAGAAGTTCCGCTCGCAGCTTACCTTTGTGGCAGGAGAGGCCGTGCTGTTATATTGCCTGTATCTGACCCATTCCTGGACCGGTATCGCAGGGGTGTTCCTGATCTTCGCGGGCTATGCGGCGGATCAGATTGAGTGGAAGCATTTTCGCTTTAAGGCATGGTATCTGGCGGTATTGGCTGTGTTCGGTTACGCGGGCTGGAAGGTGGCCGGCGATGTGCTGGCGGAACGGAATATCTGGAACCTGGGTGGGAGAATTCCTATCTGGAAGGGTGTGTGGGAGAGTGTGATTCTCAGACATCCGGAAGGCTGGGGCATGCGTTTTGGCGAATCCGCCATTGATGTAAATGGAGAAGGCTGGTGGTTTGTCAATAACGCCCATAACGTCTTTTTTAATCAGATGCTCCGTTTCTCCATCCCCGTCGGCATTATTTTCACCCTGTTGTTCCTTGGTATCGTCATCTATACCCTGGTGAAAGGCCGCAGCTTCCTGGTGACAGGTACCTGGATTGCGTTGCTGGTTTTGCTGGACATGGACTATGCTCTGATGAGCACGGAGATGGCTCTGCTGTTCCTGATCGTGTGGCTCATCAGCATGTACAGAAAGCCTATTTATAATAGGAAAAAAGCCATTTCCTAAATGTAAAAAAAGCATAAATAAATTGACTTGCGTCCCCGGAAATAGTAATATCAATGGTGTGTATACAAAGAAAACAATGGAACGAAGCGGGAGAGTATACGGACATGAAAGAAATGAAATGGTGGATGGATATCGTAAAAAATCTGACCATGCTGACCCAGTTCAGCTTCACGCTGGTGACGCCGCTTCTGATGTGTCTGGGCATCTGCTGGCTGCTGTGCGCGAAAGTGGGACTTGGCGGCTGGATCTATATTCCGGGATTTTTCTTTGGTATGGGAGGCTCCGGAATGGTAGCCTGGAAACTTTATATATCCGTGACCGGGAAAGAAAAGAAAGAGGAAAAGAAGAAGCCGATTTCCTTTAACCGGCACGAGTAGAAAAGGTGGATGGATATGGGTAAGATGTTGGATAATATGCAGCCGGCTGTGAAGCAGGAGACGAAGAACGTAGCCGTGTATACAGTGGTGGGCGTAGTGCTTATGTGGCTGGTATTTCTGGTACTTCATCTGGCAATGCCGGAGAAGGTGCCGTTTAACTATACGGTGATTCTCGGCGGGCTCGGCGGCGGGGCAGTCGCTGTTCTGAATTTTCTGTGGATGGGTCTCATAGTGCAGAAGGCGGCCGCGAAGGCGGGTGACCAGGACGCGGTGAAGACTCTGGTAAAGGGAAGCTATTCCCAGAGAATGCTGTTTCAGATGCTCTGGGTGATCATAGCGATTGTCGCTCCCTGTTTTCACTATGTGGCGGGGATTCTTCCGCTGCTGTTCCCGGGAACGGGAATCAAGATCATGGGGATTTTGAAGAAATAGTTGGAACTATTGGAATTTGTGAAGATAGGAGGTGAAGATGCATGGAAGTGGATATTTCAGGTGCTCGGGTCTTTTTCACGATACCGACGAATATTCCCATACTGGGCGATCTTCAGATTAGTGAAACCCTGGTGGTGAGCTGGATTGTCATGGCGCTGATTACGGGTCTTTGTATCTGGCTGACTCACGACCTGAAGGTGGAAAAGATCTCCAAGCGTCAGGCCGTGGCTGAGATGCTGGTGGAGATGGCGAACAAGTTCGTCATCGGCAATGCGGGCGAGAAGTTCCGGAAGCTGATTCCCTTTGTGGCGGCTCTGTTTGCCACAAGCGTGGTTTCCAACCTTATCAGCTTAATCGGTCTTCGGAGTCCGACGGCGGATCTTTCGACGGAAGCTGCCTGGGCCATCGTGGTATTTATCATGATCACAGCTCAGAAGATCAAGACCAGCGGAATCGGCGGATATCTGAAGGGATTTACCACTCCGATTGCCGTCATGACGCCGTTCAACGTGCTGTCCGAGCTGGCTACGCCCATCAGTTTGGCCTGCCGTCATTTCGGTAACATTCTTTCAGGCGTGGTTATCAACGCACTGATTTACGGAGCCCTGGCTCTGGCCAGCAGCAAGCTGCTGGGACTGCTTCCGGGCATGCTCGGAGGTGTGCTGTCGCAGATCCCGATCCTGTCGGTAGGTCTTCCGGCGATTACGTCGGTCTACTTCGACTGGTTCTCCGGCGTGATGCAGGCATTTATATTCTGCATGCTGACGGTGATGTATATCGCCAACGCGGCAGAGGAGTAAGTTCAAAAGGTTATTAAAAAATGAAAAAACCATTTTAGGAGGAAATGAATATGGAATTTCAGTTACTTGCAAAAGGTATCGCATTAGCAGGATGTGCAATTGGAGCAGGACTGGCGCTGATCGCCGGTATCGGACCTGGTATCGGAGAAGGTAATGCCGTATCCAAGGCCTGCGAAGCTATCGGACGTCAGCCGGAGTGCAAGGGCGATGTTACCTCTACCATGCTTCTTGGTTGTGCTATCGCAGAGACCACCGGTATCTACGGTTTCGTAACCGGTCTGCTGCTGATCTTCGTAGCGCCGGGTATGTTCATGAACTTCCTGGCATAATCCGTAACAGAATCACGGAGTATAAGAAAAACAGGAGGTCAGGACATGGATGTACAGGAATTAGTTGGTCTTGTGCCATGGACGTTTGTCGCGCAGATCTGTAATCTGTTTATTCAGATGTATCTGATCAAGCGTTTCCTGTTCAAACCGGTCAATGAAATGCTCGAGAAGAGAAGAGCGCTGGCAGACGCGCAGATTCGTGAGGCCGAGCAGGCCAAGGCGGACGCGGACGCCATCAAGACCGAATATGAGCAGAACATGAAGGAAGCGAAGGAGAAGGCAAATGAGATCCTTACCACCGCCCAGAAGACGGCGGCGCTTCAGAGTGAAGAGATGCTGAAGGAGGCTACAGCCCAGGCGGCTGCCCTGAAGTCAAAGGCAGAGAGCGACATCGCCCAGGAGAAGAGAAAAGCGGTCAATGAAATCAAGGATGAAATTGGCGGCATGGCCGTGGAGATTGCCGGTAAGGTAATCGAGCGGGAGATTAGTGAAGAGGATCACACGAAACTCATTGACGAATTTATCGCGAATGTAGGTGAGGCATCATGACACAGTACGCCAGATTGTATGGCGGCAGTCTCTATGACCTCGCTGCCGAAGAAAATCTCACGGACGCCATCGGAGAGCAGATGAAGGAAATTCGGAATCTGTTCCGGGAGAATCCCGACTATGTAAAGCTGCTCTGTGAGCCCTCCGTCCCGAAGACAGAACGGACAAAGCTCATCGAGGAAGCCTTTGGCGGACAGGCAGAGCGTTATTTGGTGAATTTTATGAAGCTGCTGTGTGAGCGGAATCTCCTCGGAGAATTTGCAGGCTGCTGCGAAGAATTCACACGGCGCTATCACGCGGATCATGGAATCGCCGAGGCAGTGGTGACCAGCGCAGTTGCTTTAAGCGACGCGCAGCTTACGGCCCTGAAGGCGAAGCTGGAAAAAATCAGCGGAAAAACCGTGGAGCTGGTGCAGAAGCTGGATGCTTCTGTGGTGGCAGGTCTGCGTGTGGAACTGGAAGGAAAGCAGCTTGACGGAACGGTTCAGGCCAGAATGTCAGGAATTTCCAGAAAACTGAACGAAGTAATCGTGTAACTTTTAAAATACTGTTTAAAGGATGGGAATGGAAACATGCAATTAAAACCAGAAGAAATCTCCAAGGTCATCCGCAGCCAGATCAAATATTATGACAATGCCATCCAGCAGAATGAAACCGGTACGGTTTTGATGGTTGGTGACGGTATTGCCAGAGCCAGCGGCCTGATTAACTGTATGGCAGGCGAGCTGCTGGAGTTTGAGGACGGCAGCTTTGGTATGGCCCAGAACCTGGAAGAGAACAGCGTGTCCATCGTATTGTTTGGTTCCGATGAGAACATCAGCGAGGGACAGACTGTAAAGCGTACCGGCAAGGTCGTATCCGTTCCGGTCGGAGAAGCGATGATTGGACGTGTCGTAAACGCCCTGGGACAGCCGATCGACGGCGCAGGCCCCATTGTGACGGATACCTTCCGGCCGATTGAGAGCCCGGCTCCCGGTATCTGCGAGAGAAAGAGCGTATCCGAGCCGCTTCAGACCGGTATCAAGGCCATCGATTCCATGGTTCCGATTGGACGCGGACAGCGTGAGCTGATCATCGGCGACCGTCAGACCGGTAAGACTGCCATTGCGGTAGATACCATTATTAACCAGAAGGGACAGGACGTGATCTGTATCTATGTAGCCATCGGTCAGAAGCGTTCCACCGTAGCCAATCTGGTAGAGACATTGACAAAGAACGGCGCCATGGATTACACCATGGTCGTAGCCGCTACTGCATCCGAGGCAAGCCCGCTGCAGTATATCGCGCCCTATTCCGGCTGTGCCATGGGCGAGTACTTTATGAATCAGGGAAAGCACGTGCTGATTATCTATGATGACCTGACCAAGCATGCAGTTGCGTACCGTGCACTCTCCCTGCTGATCCGTCGTCCGCCCGGCCGTGAGGCTTATCCGGGTGATGTATTCTATCTGCATTCCAGACTTCTGGAGCGTGCGGCGAAGCTGGACGATGAGCACGGCGGCGGTTCCATGACGGCTCTGCCCATCATCGAGACCCAGGCAGGCGATGTATCTGCCTACATTCCGACCAACGTGATCTCCATCACAGACGGACAGATCTTCCTGGAGACCGAGCTGTTCCACTCCGGTGTTATGCCGGCGGTAAACCCGGGTATCTCTGTATCCCGAGTAGGTGGTAACGCCCAGATCAAGGCGATGAAGAAGGTAGCCGGTACCCTGAAGCTTCTGTATTCCCAGTACCGTGAGCTGCAGAGCTTCGCTCAGTTCGGTTCCGATCTGGACGCCGATACCAAGGCACGTCTGGAGCAGGGAGCGCGTATCGTGGAGGTTCTGAAGCAGAATCAGAATGCGCCGGTTGCAGTTGAGAAGCAGGTAGCGATTCTCTATGCGGTTACCAGAGGAATCCTGACCCGGATTGCCACAGAGGATGTGAAGGCATATGAGGCAGGTCTCTACACCTATCTCGATACCGACGCCACAGGCGCTGCGGCTATGCAGGAAATCCGCTCTACAGGCAAGCTGGAGGCTGACACCGAGGAAAAACTGAAGGCAGCCCTGGATGCTTACACGGAGCAGTTCCTGAATACAAAGCCTGAAAAATAAGTGATAGAGGAGGAAGCATATGGCTGCAAATATGAAAGCGGTGAAGCTGCGTATCCGAAGCGTGCAGAGCACCATGCAGATCACCAAGGCGATGGAACTTGTAGCATCCTCCAAACTGCGTAAAGCAAAGGAACGAGCAGAAACCTGCCGTCCTTATTTCCGGGAGCTTCATGAGACCCTGCAGGATATCGCAGATGGCAATACGGATTTTACATCCGTGTATGTGAAGAAAGCAGCTTCTGAAAAATACTGCTATGTTGTCATGGCGGGTGACCGCGGACTGGCAGGCGGCTACAATTCCAACATGTTCAAGACCGTGGAAGCGGCCATGGAAGACAAGGAATGTGTAGTGCTGCCCATCGGCAAGAAGGCGGTAGAGCATTTCCGGAGAAAGGGAATTCCCTGCATCACTGAGAAGTATGCGGAGATCGAGGACATCTCAGTAGCCAACTGCTTCGAGATGGCCAATATGCTCTGCAAGGAATTCAAAGAGAAGGGATTCGGTCATATTGAACTCTGTTACACGAGGTTTGTGTCCATGCTGTCACAGCAGCCGGATGTCATTTCCATGCTGCCGCTGTCAGAGCTGGCCAGAACGGAAGAGAAGAAGGAACCGGTACGGAACCTGATCCTCTATGAGCCCAGCGCGGAGGAGGTCTTTGACGCCATCGTGCCGGAGTACCTGGCAGGTCTTATCTACGGCGGCGTCTGCGAGGCTCAGGCCAGCGAGCTGGCGGCCCGGAGAATGGCCATGGAGGCGGCGACCGGTAACGCGGAAGAGATGATCGAGAACCTGAACCTGTTTTATAACAGAGCCCGTCAGGCCAGCATAACGCAGGAAATCACAGAGATTGTTGGAGGTGCGGAAGGCATCTGATGAGATGCGGGTGAAAGCCTGCAGCTCGGACAAGGAATCATCATATATAAGGAGATTCAGGAATGAGTGAAAAACACATTGGTGAGGTAGTGCAGATCACCGGCCCCGTACTGGACATCCGGTTTGCTCACGACGAGCTGCCTGCGCTGCTGAACGCCATTGAAATCGATAACAACGGTACGAAGCTGACCGTTGAGGTGGCACAGCAGATCGGCGACAATACGGTCCGCTGTATCGCCATGAACTCCACTGACGGTCTCGTCAGAGGAGCAAAGGCCCTGGATACCGGAAAGCCCATCGAGGTTCCGGTAGGCGAGGAGTGCCTTGGCCGTGTATTCAACCTTCTGGGCGACCCGGTAGATAATCAGCCGGCTCCGGAAGCGAAGGAGCACTGGTCCATCCACCGTCAGGCTCCGGCTTACGAGGAGCAGGTACCGGCGACCGAGATTCTGGAGACCGGTATCAAGGTCGTAGACCTGATTTGCCCCTATGCAAAGGGTGGTAAGATCGGTCTGTTCGGCGGCGCGGGAGTAGGTAAGACCGTCCTGATCATGGAGCTGATCCACAATGTAGCGACAGCACACG
>CAKROP010000071.1 GCA_934373375.1 uncultured Anaerosacchariphilus sp. | reverse complement strand
GCCTGCGCCCTGTGGCAGGGCTATCCCCAGAGGCTGATCATCACATACAGCGAGCAGAAAGCAAAGGAAATCTATGAGGATTGCCGGTACTTTGATCGGAAGGCCGTGCTCTATCAGGCAAAGGATTTCCTCTTTTTTCATGCGGATATGCAGGGCAATCTGCTGGTGCAGCAGAGAGTCCGGGCCTTACAGGCTTTATTGACCCAGGAGGAAGTGACGGTTATCACCACTTTTGACGGCCTGATGGATCGTCTGCGTCCTCTGAAAAAGGTGGAAGATTCGATTTTATGTATCGGCCAGGACAGCATTGTCCAGATTGACGCCCTGGCGGAAAAGCTGAGCCGCCTGGGCTACGAGCGGGAGATTCAGGTGGAAGCGCCGGGCCAGTTCGCGGTGCGCGGCGGCATCGTGGACATCTTTGCGTTGACGGAGGACGCTCCCTGGCGTATCGAGTTCTGGGACGACGAGGTGGATTCCATCCGAAGCTTCGATGTGGAAAGCCAGCGCTCCATGGAAAATCTGGAAGAAATCACTATTTATCCGGCGGCGGAACCGATTCCCGATGAAAAGGAGGAGACAGTCAGCTTTCTGGACTATTTTGCACCCGGGAAATCCCTGATTTTCCTGGATGAGCCCACCCGGATTCTGGAAAAGGGCCGGTCGGTGGAAAAGGAATTTGAAGAAAGCATGGCCAACCGCGCGGCTAAAGGTGAAGCATTGCCGGAGGAGGCGCGGCTTCTGTACAGCAGTGAAGAGATCACCGCCCGCCTGAACCGCAGAAACTGTGTGGCCTTAAGCCTGTTGGAGCAGAAAGCACCGGAATGGGAGCAGACAGGCCGCTATCAGATCGACGCTCGCTCCATCAATCCCTACAACAGCAGCTTCCCGACTCTGGTTAAGGATCTGAAACGATGGAAAAAGGAAAAATATTCCATTATCCTCATGTGCGCGTCCGGAACCCGGGCCAAACGGCTGGCTGCGGATCTTCAGGATGAGGAGCTGAACAGCTTTTACAGTGAAGATCCGGATCGCGTTGTACAGCCATCGGAGATTATGGTGGTGCATGGCAGTCTTCACAGAGGCTACGAATACCCCATGCTCCGTTTTGCCGTACTCTCCGAGACCGATATCTTTGGCCGGGAAAAGAAGAAACGGAAAAAGCAGAAGACCTACGAGGGCCAGAAGATTCAGAGCTTCTCCGATATCAAGCCCGGCGATTATGTGGTACATGAAAACCACGGCCTCGGCATCTACCGCGGCATTGAGAAGGTAGAAGTCGATAAGGTCATGAAGGACTATATCAAAATCGAGTATGCAAAGGGCGGCAACCTCTATATTCTGGCAACCCAGCTGGAAATGATTCAGAAATACGCCGGATCCGACGCCAAAAAACCCAAGCTGAACCGTCTGGGCGGCAGCGAGTGGATCCGCACCAAGTCGAAGGTCCGGGGAGCCGTACAGGAGGTGGCCCGCGATCTGGTGCTGCTCTACGCGGCCCGCCAGGAGAAGCAGGGCTTTGTCTACGGCCCGGATACAGTCTGGCAGACCGAGTTTGAGGAGCTGTTTCCCTTTGAGGAGACCGAGGATCAGCAGCTGGCCATCGAAGCCACCAAGCGGGATATGGAAAGCACGAAAATCATGGATCGCCTGATCTGCGGCGACGTGGGTTACGGCAAAACCGAGATCGCCATCCGTGCCGCCTTCAAGGCCGTGCAGGAGAATAAGCAGGTGGTTTATCTGGTGCCGACCACAATATTGGCCCAGCAGCATTATAATACCTTCATCCAGCGAATGAAGGATTTCCCGGTGCGCATCGATCTGTTGTCCCGATTCCGGACGCCGGGCGAGATTAAGAAATCCATTGCCGACCTGAAAAAGGGTCTGGTGGATATCGTCATCGGCACCCATCGGGTACTGTCCGCCGACGTGGAATTCAAGGATCTGGGACTTCTGATTATCGACGAGGAGCAGCGCTTCGGCGTGGCCCACAAAGAAAAAATCAAGAAGCTGAAGGAAAATGTGGACGTCCTGACCCTGACCGCCACGCCGATTCCGCGTACCCTGCACATGAGTCTCATCGGCATCCGGGACATGAGCGTGTTGGAGGAAGCGCCCCAGGATCGTCTGCCCATCCAGACCTATGTGATGGAATATGACAGTGAAATGGTTCGGGCTGCCATCAGCCGGGAGCTGTCCCGGGGCGGTCAGGTATATTATGTATACAATCGTGTAAATAACATTGCCGAGGTGGCGGCCCAGGTGGCCGAGCTGGTACCGGAGGCCACCGTGGCCTTTGCCCACGGCCAGATGAAAGAGCACGAGTTGGAGCGTATCATGTTTGATTTCATCAATGGGGAAATCGACGTACTGGTGTCCACCACCATCATTGAGACCGGACTGGATATCTCCAACGCCAACACCATGATCATCCACGATGCGGATAATCTGGGTCTGTCTCAGCTCTATCAGCTCCGTGGCCGCGTGGGCCGTTCCAATCGGACATCCTATGCCTTCCTGATGTATAAGCGGGATAAGATGCTCAAAGAAGTGGCGGAGAAACGTCTGGGCGCCATCCGGGAATTTACCGAGCTGGGCAGCGGCTTCAAAATCGCCATGCGGGATCTGGAGATCCGAGGCGCGGGTAATCTTTTGGGTGAGCAGCAGCATGGCCATATGGAGGCTGTGGGCTACGACCTGTATTGCAAGATGCTGAACGAGGCCGTCAAGCGGGAAAAGGGTCTCAGTTGGGAGGAGGACGAATTCCAGACTCTGGTGGATATGGATATCGACGCCTATATCCCAACCACCTATATTCGCAGCGAAAGCCAGAAGCTGGATATCTACAAGCGTATCGCCGGTATCGAGACCTTCGAGGAGAGCGAAGACATGCAGGATGAGCTTCTGGATCGTTTTGGCGATCTTCCGAAGGCTGTACAGAATCTTCTTGCTGTAGCCTGTCTGAAAATCAGGGCTCACAACGTATATGTTAAGGAGATAGTTGAGAAACCTGATGAGATACGGCTGGCTCTGTATGAAAAGGCAAAGCTGAATCCGGCGGCCTTCCCGGAATTTCTCGCCCGCTTCGACGGACGGATGAAATTCATCAAGGGAGAGAAACCGGCGTTCTGCTACCGCCGTCAGAAGAACAGTCGCGGCGAGGAGGCGGATCCCCTGAAGCTGGCGGAGAGCATCCTCGACAAGATGCAGGATTTGCTGGAGGAGCGTACATGAGAAAAAGGTTAAAGAAGCTGGGAATCCTTGTGATGCTGGCAGCTGTGGCTCTGGCCGGGTGCGGCAAAAAGGAGGCGGGAGTCCCCCGGGTCCTTGAGCAGGAGAGTGGAACCACCCTGGCCACTCTGGGCGACGAACCCATTTACCTGGAGGAAGCCCTGTTCTATACCAGGATGCTGCAGGAGCAGTGGGAATATGTCTACTATGAAAGCTTCGGGGAAACTATGTGGCAGCAGGAGGCGGACGACAGTGGCCAGACCCTGGAGGAGCTTCTGAAAAGCAGCGTGCTGGATACCCTGACGGAGCTTCATCTGCTCTGCGCCCACGCGGGCGAATACGGCGTGAGCCTGACCGACGGGGAGCAGGAGGAGATCGCCCGCCGGGCACAGAATTTTATGGAAAATAATACAAAGGCGGTGCTGGAGGCTGCCGGAGCTGACCGGGAAAGCGTGGAGCGCTATCTTGCCCGGAACGAACTGGCCGGGAAGGTGGCAGAGGCTATCCAGGCAGCGTATGAGCCGGAGATAAGCGAAGAAGAGGCACAGGTGGGCAGACTGACCTACGCACTGTTTTCCAATACGGGACTTTATGATGTGGAGGGTAATTTCACACCGTTTACAGAGGAGGAGTTAGCCAAAATTCAGCAGGAGGCGGCTGATTTCGCGGTGCTGGCGGCGGATTTGGGCGATATTTCCGCTGCAGGCGAACAATTTCCCCACACGGTTATCGACGTGTATTTTAATGAGGATACTGACGGAGGAGCCCACCCGGATGTGGCGGGGAAGGCCCGGGAGCTGCCGGTGGGCGGCGTGTCCGGTGTGATTGCCACCGACGAGGGCTGGTATGTGGTGCAGCATGTTTCGGATCTGGATGCGGACGCCACGGCGGATCGGCTGGAGGAACTGAAAGAATCCGCAAAACAGGAATATTTACAGAATCTGGAAGAATCCTGGGCGAAGGAAACGCCGCTTAAAGTGGATGAAAATGTCTGGGAGACGGTGCAAATCGACGGCTTGATCACCGAGATTGGCGGAGACGGAAGCCACGAATGATACGCAGCTGTGAAAAGAGCGTGAAATCTCGCAGGAAACGCAAGAAAGCCTTGCCCACAGCGGAAAAAGCGTCTATAATAAACCCAGAATGTTACTGTTCATTTCGTTCACAGTAATACGCTTCGCGACGCACAGAAATCGCATAAGATGCGATTTCACGCTGAAGGACCCGGGATTTCCGCATATTTTGTGCGGAAACACCTGGCGGAATGATGCAAGTGGACAGTAGTTTTAGAATACTCCGTTTTTCAGAGAAGAAGCGGGCAGGAAAGGATTTACGGAAATGATGAAAAAAGGAATCGCAGTTCTGGCAGCAGGCCTGATGCTTGCAGGCTCACTGACAGGATGTGGAAAAGGCAATACACTGGACGGTACGCAGACTGTGGCAGTGATGGATGAGACGACCAATGTGCCGCTGGCAGAGGTAAGCTTTCTGCTTCGTTATCAGCAGGCGCAGATGGAGTCCTACTACGGGTCCATGCTTGGCATGACCAATGTGTATGGACAGGATCTGTCCGGCACCGGAACCGTATACGGCGAGACGGCGAAGCAGAGCCTGATGGAGCAGTTTAACCAGATGTATGTACTGGAAGCAGAGGCGGCAAATTACGGCGTAGAGCTGACAGACGACGAGAAGACCGCTATTTCCGATGCGGCTGCCCAGTTCATGAAGGATAATTCCACAGGCGTGCAGAAGACCCTGGGCGTAACCGAGGCGGATGTGGAGCATGTGCTGACCCTGATGACTATCCAGGAGAAGATGTACGCGCCGCTGACCGAAGATGTGGATACCGAGGTTTCCGATGAAGAAGCGGCTCAGAAGCGCATTGTCTATGTATACATGTCTACTGCAGGTACTGAGACGGATGAGGATGGCAATACGGTTGACCTGACTGATGAGGAGAAGGCCGCAAAGAAGCAGGAGCTTCAGGACATTCTGGACGCGGCAGCAGAGAGTGGAGATCTGAAGGCAGCGGTAGACGCAGCCAATGAGAATCGCGATGAGAATTCTCAGCTTTCAGCCAGCGAAACCACTTACGGCGCGGACAGTACCACACCGGCAGAAGAGGTTCGTACAGCGGCAGACGCGCTGAAGGACGGCGGACTGGCTCCGATTATCGAGACGGATACCGGATATTATGCGGTACAGATGGTCAGCACCTTTGATGAGGAAGCGACCGCCAATAAGAAAGATTCCATCGTAACCGAGCGTAAGAATACCCTGTATCAGGAAAAATGCGCGGATCTGGAAGAGCAGCATTCTTTTGATATCAAGGATGACGTACTGGCAGAGCTGACCTTTGATCGGATTTATACACTGAACACCGGAAGTACGGAGGAATAAAATCATTATGGGAAAAGAGAGACTGGAACAGAATCTCATTGACCAGATGAAAGAGGCCCAGCTGAAGCTTGGGTTTGAAGAGGAGACCATGAGGCTTTACTACCCCGTGGCCTCCTTGAATCTTTTACTGGGAACAAATTGTGAGACAGCGAAGGAAATGGTAACGGAACTTACGGATTTATTTGCGGACGGAACGGGCGTGCTGGGGGCTATGAGCTTCCGGGTAAGTGCAGGGCGTATCGAAGTCAGTGTACCGCCGACGGGAGCCCGTTATGTGCATGAGCATATGGGTAATGTGGCATTCTTAAAGGCCATCATCGACCTGTTTTCCAATCCCCACGACAAGAGTGTGGAGGATGTGAAGAAGGTCTTCGGACAGTTTGGCGCTTATATCTGCGAGGAGATGCCGGAGGGCTCTGATTTCGACGAGGCCCTGCATTTTGAAGATCCGTCCATAGACGAGTATTATTACTGCGTAAAGGAAGAGATGGGACATCTCATTTACCATCGCTTTCTGAAAGAGGATTACCAGAAATTGTTGTAATAATTTTGTAAAAATTTCAGCTGCGGCGGTTGAAAACCGCAGATAGAGGTGTTATATTATAAAAGACAATGACTGCCAGTCGAGGGCAGCAGAAATATAGCCCGGGAAATGGGCCATAGACGAATGAGGAGGCATTATGAAAGCGAAACGAGTGGGGGCATTACTGCTCTCTGCAGTTCTGACTGTGTCGCTGCTTAGCGGCTGCAGCTCCAGAAGTCAGGTAACCGAGGATATGATTCCGACCGTTACGGATTTACAGGAGGATTCCGGCGAAGAAGCGGCAGAGGCCAGCGTTATAGGACTTTCCATGAACAAGTCCTATGTGGCGGAGCTGACCCGTCTGGATGGAGATAACACCGAGAAGGCGAAGGTATCCGCAAAGGAGATCCAGGTCGTGCTGAAGGCGACCTCTCTTGACAAGGATCTGAAGGTACAGATCGTCAACAAGGCGACCGGAAAGGTTATTACCGGAACTGCGTTTGAGGTGACAGTCAAGGATTCTGAGAATAAGACAGAGAATTATACAGATAAGGATAAGGACGGCATCATTTACGTGAAGTCCATGACTCCCGGAAAATGCAAGATTTCCATGAAGGCGTCCGGCGGTTACGCGGCACCGGCTGATATTACAGCCGACGTTAAGTCCAATATCGAGTATAAGGCCGTGGATGTCAGCGCGGAGATCAAGACTGAGAGCCAGATCAATGTGGCAAAGGAGGATACCAATACTTCCGGCAATGACAGCGCAGGTACTGCCCAGACCCTGAAGGATACGGTAGAATATGTGGCTTCCACCAAGACGGAGCCGAAGCAGAAGGTAGATCAGTGGGGACAGCCGGTATATTCCAAGCAGAAGCTGGATAAGTACGGTACACCCATGTACGCAAAGATTATCTCAGAGCCGGCATCTGATCATGTGGACAGCAATAACGACAATAAGTGTGATCGCTGTGGCGCGGATATGACTCCGGCGCATACACATACATATGAAAAAGAAGTTACCAAAGAACCGACGTGCACCGAGAAGGGTACGTATCGTCTGGTTTGCAAGGCAGATGGTGATGTGAAGGAAGAGGGCGAGATCGACGCGCTGGGCCACACAGAGCCGGATGCAGATGGAAAGTGCACCCGTTGCGGCGCGCAGCTCACAGAGAAGCCGACCACTCCGGATCCCGGCGACGGTGGTAATTCCGGCGAGAACACCGGTAATAACAATGGCAGCGAGGGCAGCACAGAGACTCAGACGATAGAAGCGCCGACCGCAGGCGTCATAGTCCGCGGCCTGATGTTCCTGAAAGCAGCGCCCACAGACAAGATTGTCTACGATACCAGCAGCGCTCCGGTCTATGATACCAGCAGCACTCCGGTCTATGAGAACGGAGCAAACGGTGTGAAATATACCGGCTGGCAGACCATAGACGGCGCAACCTACTATTTTGATAAGAATGGTAATAAAGTTACCGGAACCCAGGTTATCCAGGGTATCCAGTACACCTTCAGCAGCGAGGGCGTCCGCTCCGGCACTATCGGAATCGACGTATCCAAGTACCAGAGCAGCATCAACTGGCAGAAGGTAAAGAACGCGGGCATCAACTTCGCGATTATCCGTTGTGGCTATCGTGGCTATGGATCCGGTGTCCTGGTACAGGATCCGAAGTTTGCGTCCCATATCTCCGGCGCCAAGGCAGCAGGCCTGCGCGTAGGTATCTATTTCTTCAGCCAGGCTATCACTGAGGCTGAGGCCGTAGAGGAAGCAAGTATGGCCGTGAAGCTGGCGAATCAGTACGGCATCAATATGCCGATCGCCATCGACAGCGAGTACGCGGCAGGCGGACGTGGCCGTGCGGACGGACTTTCCAAGGCCGACAGAACCAAGATTACCGTGGCATTCTGCAACACCGTAGCCAACTCCGGTTACAGACCGATGGTATATGCAAGCAAGAGCTGGTTCTCTTCTCACCTGGATGTATCCAAGTTCGGCAGCTACCGCATCTGGGTAGCGCACTACGCAGACAAGTGCGGCTACGGCGGACGCTACGATATCTGGCAGAACACCTCCAAGGGCTCCGTAGACGGCGTACCGGGTAATGTGGATATGAATATCAGTTCCATCTAAATACAGAGATATAATGAATAAAAGGGAAAGGGCCCCGTCCATTGGACGGGGCCCTTTCGAGGGGAATGTAAACGGACCGTATTAGGTCCTGAGATAAGCGAAGGTTTTTCTTGCTACACCCAGCTCTTCATTGGCTGGGATGACGTGTATGG
>CAKROP010000070.1 GCA_934373375.1 uncultured Anaerosacchariphilus sp. | reverse complement strand
CTGCAGGACACCCTGGTGCAATACCTGAAGACCAGACCGGTTCTGGAAACCCCGGCTCACGAAAAATCCTGGTTGCTCACGGTAGCGGCCAACCTGAGCAAAAACCGTATTTCCTATAATCAGGTACGGCAAGCGGACGAACTGCAGGAAGAGCTGGTGGCGGAGGAACGGGAGGACTTGAGCTTCGTGTGGGAGGCAGTCCGGGAACTTCCGGAGAAATACCGAGAGGTCATTCATCTGTTCCACTATGAGGGCTATTCTACCACGCAGATAGCCAAGATTCTGGGGCGCAAGGAGTCTACGGTGCGTTCTGACCTGCGGCGGGGGCGGCAGCGCTTAAAAGAGATTCTGAAGGAGGCGTATGACTTTGAATAAATATGAAGAAGTGATGGATAAAGTAGAAGTAACGCCGGAAATGCGGGAGCGAGTGCTGAATGGAATCGGTGAAAAGCTGTCCAGGAATCAGGAAAAGGCAGTGAATATAGTTGACATAACTCAAACTTCGAAAGCAAACCGCAGAAAAAGAGCTGAAATTCATCGAAAGCTCTTATCGCTGGCAGCCTGCTTTGCCCTGCTCCTTCTGGCAGGCATCGCAGTCCCACGTCTATTCTACAAGGCGCCAGACTACACTGGAGACGAAACCCAGGCTGTCCCGGATATTACCGAGTGGGCTTCCGCGGAAGATCTTTCCGAAAAAGTCAGTTTCCCAGTGGAGGATATTTTCTCCCTGAAAGAAAAGGCGGGGGATACCACCTATCTGGCCGAATGGGGCATGGCCGAAATCCGGTATCTCGTAGACGGCCAGACCATTTCCTATCGCAAGAGCCAGCCAGCGGGCGAAGATAATTCCGGCGTCTACGAAACTTACGAATCCGAGCGCACCGGAATAGTAGACGGACACGAGTATTCCCTCAAAGGCAACGGCGACACCTGCAGCCTGATTCTATGGACGGATGATGAGTACAGCTATTCCATTTACTTCGAAGAGGCAGTACCGACAGAACAGGCGGAAGCGATTCTGACGGAGCTTCTGCCGTGAAAATAGTATAAAAATACAGATAATATATTATCTAAAAAGCTGCAATTAAGCATAAAATAGATAATATATTATCTGTAAATAAATCGTACAAGAACGATGTAAAAGTCTTACATCGAAATCCACCCAAAGGCGTTCGCCACCGAACTAACCAGAATAATCACAGCGAACACCGGACCCAGATACTGGATCATGACGCGGAAAATCTTCTTTCTCTTAAAAGACTGTTCCCCGTGGAGCACTTCCTCTTCAATTCCCTTTACGCCTATGACTCTGGACACCAGAAGGCAGGTAGCGACTGCCGCGATGGGCATCATCACGGAGTTGGTCAGAAAATCAAAGAAATCCAGAAATTGCATACCGATGATTTCCACAGCGGCCAGGGGACCGTAGCCTAAGGAGGACAGGGTTCCGAGGGCAAGCATGATAATGCCGATCATGACGGTTGCTTTCTTTCTGCCCCAGCCCAGCTCATCCTCGAAGGTAGATACGGCGCTCTCCGTCAGGGCGATGGAACTGGTCATGGCCGCGAAAAGTACCAGCAGGAAGAACAGGACGCCCACGATGGTTCCCATGCCCATACTGTCAAATACCTTCGGAATGGTGATAAACATCAGGGCCGGACCTGCCTGCAGCGTATCCGGGTCGCCGCCGGAGAAGGCGAAGACTGCCGGGATAATCATCAGGCCCGCCATAATCGCGATGGCCGTATCGAAAATCTCCACATTTTTCGTGGACTCTTCAATCGAAACATCTTTCTTCATATAAGAGCCGAAGGTCACCAGAATACCCATGGCGATGGACAGGGAATAAAACATCTGTCCCATGGCCGCCACCACGGTCATCCAGGAAAAATTCTCCGGATTCGGTACCAGGAAATACTTCACGCCAGCCAGAGCTCCGGGCCGGGTCACGGAGTAAACTGCGATAATCACGGAAAGTACCACCAGAATCGGCATCATAATCTTAGACACCCGCTCGATTCCGTTGCGGACGCCTGCGTAGATAATCAGCAGGGTACACAGAGAAAATACGATAAAGCAGAGCTCTGTAGAGGCTCCATTAGAAATAAAGGCGGAAAAATAACCGTCCGTGGCCAGGGCATGTCCGTGTCCTGTGAGATATTCCACAAGGTACTTGATAACCCAACCGCCGATAACAGAGTAATAAGGAACGATCAGGATCGGAATAATCGCGTTGATCCAGCCGCCGAAGGACAGCCATTTGGATTTTCCAAAGGAATGGTAAGCGCCGACCGGGCTCTTCTTTGTCATACGTCCCAGAGCTGTCTCAGCCACGATCATAGTGTAGCCGAAGGTAAGGGCCAGAACAATATAAACCAGAAGGAAAATACCGCCGCCGTATTTGGCTGCCAGGTACGGGAAGCGCCAGATATTACCCAGACCTACCGAGGCGCCGGCTGCGGACAGGACGAAGCCCAGTTTTCCCGAAAAAGAGCTTCTTTTGTGATTGTGTGAACTCATAAATTTATCCCCCTATAGTTGATTGGTCATGTAGGGTATAGTGTACCACAGGGGGTGAAAAAAAGCAATAAAAGACCGTCATCCGCGAAAGATGGCAGTGAACGCGGATGACGGCTTTTAAAGTTGGGACATTAATCTTTTTTCAGCAGCTCCTTACCGGAGATACCCGGCTCAGTCATCTGTACCGGATTCAGAATCTCGTCAAGTTCTGCCTCTGTCAGAAGCTTCTCTTTCAGAATCAACTCACGGACGGAATCGCCGGATTTCATGGCTCTCTTGGCGATATCGGCGGCCTTCTGGTAGCCTACATGGGGGCAGATGGCAGTAATGATACCCACGCTGTTTTCTACCAGGTAACGGCAGCGCTCCTCGTTGGCAGTGATTCCAACGACGCAGTTGTCTACAAAGGTCTCTACGGCATAAGCCAGAGTATCGATGGACTGGAACAGGCAGTAGAAGATGATCGGCTCGAAAGCGTTCAGCTCCAGCTGGCCGGCCTCAGCAGCCATGGTGATGGTCATGTCATTTCCAATGACATTGAAGGCAACCTGGTTCACTACCTCAGGAATAACCGGGTTTACCTTGCCAGGCATGATGGAAGAACCATTCTGCTTTGCCGGAAGGTTAATCTCATGGAAGCCGGCGCGGGGACCGGAGGACATGAGACGAAGGTCATTGGCAATCTTGGATAAGGTCACAGCGCAGGCCTTGATAGCGCCGGATACGGATACGAACGGGTCAAGGTTCTGGGTGGAATCAATCAGGTCAAAGGCCTGGATAAAGTCCATACCGGATACCTCGGACAGGTTCGGAACGATACGCTTTAAGTAAGCTTCGTCTGCGTTGATACCGGTACCGATAGCAGTACCGCCCATGTTCAGGGAACGCATCTCGTCCATGGCGATGTCCATACGGCGGATATCGCGCATAACTGCGACAGAGTATGCCTTGAATTCCTGTCCCAGACGGATGGGAACCGCGTCCTGCATCTGGGTACGGCCCATCTTAATCACATGGTCGAATTCCTCCGCCTTCTCGGAAAATGCGGCGTGGAGGCGGAGCAGCTCCTTCTTCAGATTCTGCAGCAGCCGCAGGGAAGTCATCTTACCGGCAGTGGGGATAACGTCGTTGGTGGACTGGCCGCAGTTCACATGGTCGTTGGGATGTACGATGGAGTAATCGCCCTTCTGGCCGCCCAGAAGCTCGATGGCGCGGTTGGCGATGACCTCATTGGCGTTCATATTGATGGAGGTTCCGGCGCCGCCCTGAATCGGGTCCACGATGAAATCCTCATGATGCTGACCGGCCAGAATCTCGTCGCAGGCCTTCACGATGGCGTCGGCGATCTTCTTGTCCAGCAGGTTAATCTCGCAGTTTGTAATAGCAGCAGCCTTTTTAATATAAGCCAGGCTGTTGATAATCTCCGGATGCATATTCAGTCCGGTGATATGGAAGTTCTCTGCAGCACGCAGGGACTGGACGCCGTAATATACGTCTTCCGGTACGTCCTTGGTACCGATGGAATCCTTCTCAACTCTGTATTCTGTCTTGTCACTCATAATATTTCTCCTCCAGAAAATAATGAATTTTTAAAATCAGGTTATCTGCGCGCTTTCAAATTTCCTTGTTGAGATAATTATAGCCACCTGCTATAATATAAGCAAATACATATATTTTTATAATCTCTATAATTTCAAAATTATATCAGGAGGAGAAAATCATGTTCCGCGGAATGGAATACGTCTATGCAGTCTACCAGGAAAAAAGTATCTCCCGGGCGGCGGAGCGCCTGTGTATTTCCCAGCCGTCCTTAAGCGCCAATATTAAGCGAATTGAGGGAAAGGTGGGGTATCCGCTCTTTGACCGGAGCACCAAGCCTCTGTCCCTGACGGAGTGCGGGGAAAAATATATTCAGTCTATAGAGAAGATCATGGCAGTGGAAAATGAATTTGCCGATTATGTTAATGACTGGGGCGACCTGAAGACCGGCAGCCTGGTCCTGGGCGGCAGCAGCCTCTTCGCGTCCTGGGTATTGCCCGGCCTCATCGGCCGCTTCTCCGCCCGCTACCCGAAGGTACACGTGGAGCTGGTGGAAGAGAGCACCGCGGAGCTGGCCCGCCTCCTGCAGCAGGGCCGCATCGACATGATGCTGGACAACTGTAAACTGGATCCGAAGCTCTTCGACCATGCCGTCTACCGGGAAGAGACCCTGTTCCTGGCCGTTCCCTATAAGTTCCCGGCCATCCGGGAAGCCAGCCCCTACATCGTCTCCCGGGAAATGATCGTGACCGGCGGCTGGAAGGACGAGTCCGTGAAGCCCGTCCCCCTGGAGCTCTTTGCCCTGGAGCCCTTCGTCATGCTGAAGCCCGAAAACGATACCCGCAAGCGCGCCGTGGAAATCCTCCAGACTGCCGGCATCACGCCTGACATTTCCCTGGAGCTGGACCAACAGCTCACATCCTACCATGTCGTCTGCTCTGGCCTCGGCATCGCCTTCGTAAGCGACACTTTGATCCGCGAAGTTCCCGCCCGCCCCGATGTGGTCTACTTCAAACTCCCCGCTGCCCGCCGCAGCAGAAGCCTACGCTTCTATTGGAAAGCCGGAAGATATCGGACGCGAGCTATGGAAGAATTCTTGAAACTAACAACCACCACCCCTACCCACCCCCAAAATTAAAGCGGGGCGGAGCCTGCCGTAGGCAGCTCCACCCCTGATGAAATCAAGAGTCAGAAAAGCCAGGGTGTGGCCCGGGAAAAACTTTCCTAAGCGAACCCCTGATGTGGGGTGAGTCTGGAAAATTTTTCCCGGGCTGCGCCCTGGCTTTTCGTCCGTTATATACTACTTACTCTGGCTCATCTGATCCAGCAGCCCCGTCTTAATCCGAAACAGCTTATCCGACAGATCTACATAAACCTGATGCGGATTGGTAAGTCTTCTTGTCTCATCCCAAAGCGTCTCCTGCTCCTTCTTGCAGTAATCCCGGATTTCCATAACGCTCGGAGAAGTGTACACACACTCGCCCTTCAGGAATACCGGAACCAGCAGCTCCCGCACATGATAGGTGCCGCCCTTTAGAGTCGTCTTCTTCCAGGTCTCCACGGAATCAAAGATCAGCAGATCCTTGTCTGCGTCATAAGACTCATCGGCCAGCGCGATCAGATCCGCGCGAATCTTGCCGGTCTCATTGTCATAGAGACGGAACACCGTCTTATTGCCCGGGTTCGTAATCTTCTCAGAATTCTCGGAAAGCTTAATCTTCGGAATAAACTCCCCATTTTCGTCCTGCACAGCCGCCAGCTTGTATACGCCGCCGAAAGCCGGACAGTCGCTGGAGGTAATCATGTTCGTGCCGACACCCCAGGAGGTGATGGCTGCGCCCTGATCCTTCAGGCTGTTGATCAGGTACTCATCCAGATCGCTGGAAGCGGAAATAACCGCATCCGGGAAACCGGCCTCGTCCAGCATCTTGCGGGCCTTCTTGGACATATAAGCCAGGTCGCCGCTGTCCAGACGGATACCATAGAAGGTAAGCGGAATACCGGCTTCGCGCATCTCTGTAAATACGCGGATAGCGTTGGGGACGCCGGATTTCAGAGTGTCGTAGGTATCCACCAGAAGAATGCAGGCGTCCGGATACAGCTCGGAGTACTTCTTGAACGCGGTATACTCATCCGGAAAGCTCATAATCCAGCTGTGCGCGTGGGTACCCTTCACCGGCACGTCGAAAAGCTGTCCGGTCAGCACATTGGAGGTGCCGATACAGCCGCCGATCATAGCCGCGCGGGCTCCGTAGATACCGGCGTCCGGACCCTGTGCCCGGCGCAGACCGAACTCCATGATACCGTCGCCCTTAGCCGCATATACGACCCGGGCACACTTGGTAGCAATCAGGCTCTGGTGATTGATGATATTCAGAATAGCAGTCTCCACTAACTGTGCTTCCATAATCGGTGCGATAACCTTTACCAGCGGCTCACGCGGGAATACAACCGTTCCCTCGGGAATCGCGTAGATATCGCCGGAGAAATGGAAATTGCTCAGATAATCCAGAAAATCCTCGTCAAAAAGCTTCAGGCTTCTCAGATAGGCAATATCATCCTTATCAAAGGTCAGATTCTTAATATAATCAATAACCTGGTCAAGGCCAGCCGCAATGGCAAATCCGTTTCCGGAGGGATTCTTCCGGTAAAAGGCATCGAAAATAACCGTTTCATTGGTGTGATTCTTGAAATATCCCTGCATCATGGTCAGCTCATAGAGGTCGGTCAGCAGAGTCATTTTCATTGTACTCATAATAAAATTGCGCTCCTTCGCAGTTCCGGACAGCGCCGTTTAATGAGCGGACAACTGTCTTGTCATTAAATTAGATGTTATCAAGATAGCACATTTACAAAAAAATAACAAGATCCACTTCCATTTTTCATAGAAATAATATATGATAGAGAGAATAGCATCAGAGAGCGGCGAAAGCTGCCTTCTGGTGCTATTGCTATATATGGAGAGTTAGTGATCGGCAACAGCCGTTTGAAAAATGGGGGCAATGAAATATGACTGAATTACTGGTAAAAACATTTGTAAAAGATTATCAAAATACAGAGGAAGCGAAGGTTCGGACGGCCTACGGCGTGCTGTCCAGTCTGGTTGGCATCGTCTGTAACCTGCTTCTGTTTGTGGGAAAGCTGGCTGTGGGACTGGTGCTCCACAGTGTGTCTGTTATGGCGGACGCCTTCAATAACCTGTCCGACGCGGCTTCGTCTGTCATCGGTTTCATCGGTGTAAAAATGGCGGAGAAGCCTGCGGATGAGGAGCATCCATTCGGCCATGGCCGCATCGAATATATTGCGGCGCTGATTGTATCATTTCTGGTCATTGAGGTAGGCTTTACCTTCTTCAAAAACGCCATTGCGAAAATCCGGACGCCGGAGGAATTAAGCTTCAATCGGATTTCCATGGGCATTCTGCTGGCGTCCGTGGTTGTGAAGCTTTGGCTCAGCTTTTTTAATAAGAAGCTGGGGAAACGGATCAACTCCACTGTGATGCAGGCGACAGCCACAGACGCGCTGGGTGATGTGGTGACAACGCTGGCGACGATGGGTTCGATCCTTTTCTTTTATTTTACAAAGATTAACGTCGATGGCTATGTGGGTCTGGCGGTATCCCTGCTTGTCATGTGGGCCGGCGTCGGTATTGCGAAGGATACGCTGGAGCCGCTGATTGGCCAGTCGGTGGATCCGAAGCTGTACCGGGAGATTTCAGAATTTGTGGAAAGCTATGACGGCATTCTGGGCAGTCATGATCTGATTGTACACAATTATGGCCCGACGAAAAGTCTGGCATCCATCCATGCTGAGGTGCCGAACAATGTGGATATCGAGACATCCCATGAGATCATTGACCGGATCGAGCGGGACGCGGCAAAGAAGCTGGGGATCTTTCTGGTGATTCATATGGATCCGGTGGAGACTGCGGACGCGCAGGTGGCAGAAGTGAAAGCAGAGGTGCAGGAAGTGCTTCATCAGATGGATGAACGTCTGAGCCTGCATGATTTTCGTATGGTGGATGGAGAAAAGTGGATTAATCTGATCTTTGACGTGGTTGTCCCCTTTTCCTATGGGGAAAATGACCGGCCAAAGCTTCGGGAAGCTATCGAAGAAAAAGTGAGATCCCTGGACGAACGCTACCATTGCGTCATTACGTTTGACAGTGGTTTCGTGGCGGAGGAATAGTCCATCCGCCGCCCGATTTCCGGCGTTCCGCAAAAGGCCGAAAAAAGGTCGAAAAAAAATCGAAAAAAATGAAAAAAGTGCTTGCATTCTATAAAATACTATGGTATCATAACATTCGTCGCTAAGACATAGGGCTATCGCCAAACGGTAAGGCAACGGACTCTGACTCCGTCATTTCAAGGTTCGAATCCTTGTAGCCCT
>CAKROP010000069.1 GCA_934373375.1 uncultured Anaerosacchariphilus sp. | reverse complement strand
GTATCGATGAGGGTGCAGCGAAAGAAGAAAGAAATTATATGGGAGTACAGGGGTGTGAAGCTCCCTGGTCGGAGCGTCCGGTGGCAGAAGGGATGCTATATGATTTGGCGTCTGTTTCCAAGGTCGTGGGAACGACGACAAGAATCCTGCAGTTAATCGATGAGAAAAAGCTGGATTTTGATACCCCTGTATCGGAAAAGGTACCGGAATTCCGTCATACGGAAGTAACGGTTCGACATTTGCTGCTGCATACCAGCGGATTACAGGGCGATTTTGAGCGAAAAGGCGAGCTGAAGGATAAGGAAGAATTGCTGGACTGGCTCTGGAAGCTGCCTTTGCGTACGGAGCCGGGAAGGGAAGTATGCTATTCCGATCCGGGGTATATTCTCCTGGGCCTGCTCATCCAGGCCGTGGACGGATGCAGCCTGGATGAAAGTATGAGAAAGCATATTTTCGAGCCGCTGGGGATGAAGGATACGGGGTATCACCCGGAGGCTCCGCTGGAGCGATTTTTACCCGAGGAATACCGGGAAGGCCGGGGCATGGTCTGCGGAGTGGCGCACGATTCCAAGGCTTATCTTCTGGGAGAGAGCGGCAGCGCAGGAATTTTTTCCACGCTTTCGGATCTGATGATTTTCGTGGAAGCATATCTGCAGCGGGACAGTCGGCTGTTCAGTGCAGAGATGTTCCAGACCATTCTGGATACCACATTCAAAGATCGCGGCCTGGGGTGGAATAAAGAGTACGGAAATCATATCCTGTATCATACCGGCTTTACCGGAACCTCAATCCTGATGGATCTGGATGCGCGGGAAGGCATGATTCTTCTGACCAACCGGATTCATCCAAGCAGAGACAATAAGGTATTTCTGGAAGAACGAATTGCGTTGAATCATTTGTGGCTTGATTAGAAATCCCAACGATCTACAGGAAAAGTGACACAAATACACAAATAAGTTGCACAAATCGGTAATCCCGTTGACAGAGTGTTTTTCCATTGCTAAGATGAAAATATCGAGGATATCGCGAAGGGAGAAAGCGGTATCGTATCCAGTCACAATGATTAATTTCAGGAGGGAATTTGTATGAATATCATTACAGTAAAGAATTACGAAGAAATGAGCAAGATGGCAGCGCACATTCTGGCAGCTCAGGTTATCGCAAAACCGGACAGCGTTCTGGGACTGGCTACCGGCTCCACCCCCATCGGCATCTATGACTGCCTGGCTGAGTGGTGTAAGAACGGAGAGGTAGACTTCTCCAAGGCTGCGACAGTTAATCTTGACGAGTACAGAGGACTGGATCACTCCAATGACCAGAGCTACTACTACTTCATGAATAAGCATCTGTTCAGCAGAATCAACATCGACCCGAGCCGCACCAACGTACCGGACGGAACCCAGCCGGATCCGGAGAAGGAGAGCAAGCGTTATGAAGCCCTGATCAAGGAGCTTGGCGGCATCGACATCCAGCTTCTGGGCATCGGCCATGATGGACACATCGGATTCAACGAGCCGAACAGCTTCTTCGATAAAGCGACACATTGCGTAGACCTGACTGAGATGACCATCGAGGCCAACAAGCGTTTCTTTGAGTCCATCGACGACGTACCGCGTCAGGCATACACTATGGGCATCGGAACCATCATGTCCGCGAAGAAGATTCTGATGGTAGTCACAGGCGCAGACAAGGCAGACATCGTGGCAAAGGCCTTCTACGGCGAGGTAACACCGGAGGTTCCGGCTTCCATCATCCAGTTCCATCCGAACGTAACCGTGATCTGCGACGAGGCAGCCATGTCCAAGGTACAGAAATAAAAAAGAAAACCCAACAAACCCATGCATCTGGAGGGGAGTGCCGTCAGGCGCTCCCCTCATTGTTTTAATGCGCAGTTTGTGAAAAAGAATCAGGTAAACTGGTTGGTGTCTGGATCGTAGACGTAGTCCACAGAGGCCAGGGAAGCCTCGATGGCGCTGCGCTCCAGATTTTCGGAACGGCACAGGTCGTCCAGAGATGCATAGTGATCGCGAAGCTGTGTGTTCATCCAGCTTAAAAGCATAATAGGATCCTTAGGAATCATGGGAAATTACCTCCTGACAAAAAAGATTAGGATAACTGTAAGACATTCTCCCGGAACTTGCAAGGATTATTTTTTTCTGGTACACTGAGAGCCAGAGAGCTTGCAAAAGGAGAAGGGGAAATATGGAAAATACAGAAGAGATGAAAGCAAAGAAAAAAGCGGCGCAGAGGCTGACTACAGGGATTATCATCGGAATGACCGTAATCGTGCTCGGTTATGTGGCGTATGCCCTGGTTACGAATAATATCAATATGCGGATTTTTGAGGCACTGCTGGGTATCTTTGTAATTGGCTATCTGGCGCTTTCCGACGTGGTGGAGCCCTGGCTGACCGGTCTTTTGAAGGATATGACCCATATGAGAAAGACTGCGTATCTGAAAATACTGGGGCTGGACGTTGTTGGCGCGGGAGCTTTGCTGTACTGGATTGTGGGGATGGGTTCTGAGGCAGGAAATAACCTCCTGATTCCGGTACTGGTTTATTTCCTGGCAAATCAGATGAAGCGGAAGCTGCGTCCGGAATTTGAAGGAATTACAGAGAAGATCCTGAAGGAGCAGGCAGAAGCGTCTGACGAAGAGGAGACAGATCCGGAAGAACTGTCCGACAAAGAGAAATAAGAAAAGCGGCGGAGGAGGATTCTATGCCTGAGCCTCCGGCATATATTACAGTAAAAGCAAACCGGGAGAGCGGCCGTGAATAGAAGAAGCAGGAGAAATCCGGAATGGAAGCGGGGACTCCGGAAGGGGCTTCTGGGGCTTATGCTGGTGCTGGGCGCCTTTTTCTGGCGTAAAAATCAGGAGGCCGGACAGCAGATCTGGACCGGATCGGACGCGGTCGGAAGCGCAGAAGCGGATCCGGCGGGCCGGGAAACAAAACGGCTTGCCCTGACCTTTGACGACGGGCCCCATCCTTATTATACGGATTTGCTGCTGGACGGTCTTGCGGATCGCGGTGTAAAAGCCACCTTTTTTCTGCTGGGCGAGAATATCGAGGGCCGGGAGGATATCATCCGGCGCATGCATGAGGAAGGGCATCTCATCGGCAATCATACCTTTTACCATGTGGATGTGAATAGTCTGCCCTTAAAAGAGGCCTGCGCGGAGATTCAGGACACCAGCAGCGCCATTACTGCCATCACCGGACAGCAGGTGGAATACGTGCGTCCGCCCTACGGAAGCTGGAATAAGGAGCTGGAATGTGAGGTACTGATGATTCCGGTGTTCTGGACCCTGGATACCCTGGACTGGAAGGTGAAAAATGCCGACCAGATTGTGCGAGAGGTACTATCCGATGTGGAGGAAAACGATGTGATTCTCATGCACGATTCTTACCGGACCACCGTGGATGCGGCCCTTCGGATTGTGGACGCGCTGCAGGAAAAAGGGTACGAATTTGTGACGGCGGACGAACTGATTCTGGAGTAGTGCGCCTGGGTACAAGGAGAGATACAGATGGATTTATTTGATTATATGCGGGAAAATACACAGAAGCAGGAGGCGCCGCTGGCGTCCCGGCTGCGTCCCCGGACCCTGGACGAGATTGTAGGGCAGAAGTATATCTTAGGAAAGGACAAGCTGCTTTACCGCGCCATCCGGGCCGATAAATTAAGCTCATTGATCTTTTACGGACCGCCCGGCACCGGCAAGACCACCATTGCCCGGGTCATCGCCAATACGACAAAGGCGGATTTTACCCAGCTGAACGCCACGGTGGCCGGAAAGAAGGATATGGAGGCTGTGGTAAACCGGGCCAAGGATAACCTGGGGATGTATGGCCGTAAGACCATCCTGTTCGTGGACGAGATTCACCGGTTCAATAAGGGGCAGCAGGATTATCTTCTGCCCTTCGTGGAAGACGGTACGGTGATTCTCATAGGAGCCACCACCGAGAATCCCTATTTCGAAGTAAATGGAGCTTTACTGTCCCGTTCTGTGATTTTTGAATTGAAAGCACTGGAAAAATCAGATATTCTGGAACTGATTCACCGGGCTCTGACGGATAAGGAGCGGGGCATGGGCGCGTATCAGGCGGAGATCACCGACGAAGCGGCGGATTTTCTGGCGGATATCGCAGGCGGCGACGCCCGGTCGGCCCTGAACGCCATCGAGCTTGGCGTGCTGACCACGGAGCCCTCCGGGGACGGGCGGATTCACCTGACGCTGGAGGTGATGTCCGAGTGCATCCAGAAGCGGACGGTGCGCTACGACAAGACCGGCGACAATCACTACGATACCATTTCCGCTTTTATTAAAAGTATGCGCGGCTCCGATCCGGACGCTGCGGTCTATTATCTGGCGAAAATGATTTACGCGGGGGAGGATGAGCGGTTTATCGCCCGCAGAATTATGATTTGCGCGTCTGAGGATGTGGGAAACGCGGATCCCATGGCTTTAACCGTGGCGGTATCAGCGGCTCAGGCCGTGGAGCGCATCGGTTTTCCGGAGGCACAGATTATCCTGGCCCAGGCGGCTTCCTATGTGGCCTGCGCGCCCAAGAGCAATTCCGCAGTCAATGCCATCTTTGCGGCCATGGAGTCGGTGAAGACAAAGCGCACCAGCGTGCCGCCCCATCTGCAGGACGCCCATTATCCGGGCGCGGGCAAGCTGGGTCATGGTACAGGGTATAAGTACGCCCATGATTACCCGAATCATTATGTAGAGCAGCAGTATCTGCCTGACGAGGTGCTGGGAGAGAAGTTTTATGAGCTGTCAGATAACGGATATGAGAGACAGCTCAAAGAGCATTTTAAGAAAATAAAGGGTGAGGCATAGACCGCTTTATGCCGGAAAAAGAACAGGACGGGGAAGCGCGCATAGACTTCTCCGTCCTGTGTGATAAGACTTACAGTTTTTCCGGCTCCGGATAATCCACGCCGAAGGTATCGACAGTCACAGTCTTCATGACCTGCGGTTTCATGGGACGATCGCGGAAATCGGTGCGTGTGGTGGCGATCCTGTCTACCACATCAAGTCCCTCGATGACTTTTCCGAAAGCCGCGTAAGCGCCGTCCAGATGGGGACTGGTCTTATGCATGATGAAGAACTGGGAGCCTGCGGAGTCCGGATGCATGGCTCTGGCCATGGACAGGACGCCCGGCGTGTGAGCCAGATCGTTCTGGACGCCGTTCTGGGAGAACTCTCCCTTGATGGAGTAGCCCGGTCCGCCGGTTCCGGTGCCCTGGGGGCAGCCGCCCTGAATCATGAAGCCGTTGATAACGCGGTGGAAATTCAGTCCGTTATAGAAACCCTTCTTCACGAGGCTGATGAAATTGTTGACTGTGTTGGGGGCGATTTCCGGATAAAGCTCCGCTTTGATGATATCGCCATTTTCCATTTCAATGGTAACTACCGGATTCTGTGCCATAATGTATTCCTCCATTTTGTTAATATCCGTATTTATCTATTATTTTAGCCGAAAACAGGGAGAACGTAAAGGAGTTTTTCGAAAATGCTGAAAGGACTGATTATACAGGCGTCCCACACAGAGGCGCTGGAGGCCGCGCTGACAGCCTCCGGGCTTCCCTGGAGGAAGGTTCCGGGCGGCAGCGGGAAAGCGCTCACAGAGACCTCCGGAAGCCTTGGAAAGCCAAAAGAACTGCTGTGTCTGGTAGAGACAGACGCAGAGGAAAAAGCCGCGCTGGAGCAGGGCTTCTTCTGTATCGGTTATCTGAATCCGGAGCTGTCCGGCCAGAAGCTGTCCGGCTGCCGGATTCTGCTGGAGGGCTTTGAGGAGATTGATCAGGAGTTTCTGGAGCAGGTACATACGAGAGCCCTGGGGCTTCCGGTCACCATCGCGGAAACAGCACGTCTGCGGATTCGGGAAATGACGCTTGCTGACCTGCCTGCGCTCAATGCCCTGTGCCGGGAAAACGGGTACGACGAAATGGGAGAGGAAGAAGCGAAGGCTTATATTAAGTATATGTACGGCCTGTACCAGTGTGGTATGTGGCTGGTGACAGAAAAAAAGAGCGGGCGTCTCATTGGCCGCGCCGGCTTTGGCATTGCGGATTATCTGGATTTATCGGAAATGGATTTGGGATATCTGACAGCTCGGAGTATGCGAAGGCAGGGGTATGCGGAGGAGGCCTGCCGGGCGGTGCTGGCCTACGGGAAAGAGGTGTTGGAGCTTCCGGAGATCAGTGCTTACGCAGAGGCGGAAAACACGGCGTCCTGCCATTTACTGGAAAAACTTGGATTCAGGCGGGAGCAGGAGTTTTTCTGTAAAGAACAGAAAATGTATCGATACCGGAAGGCCTTAGCCGCCGATAAAAATCCAGAAAATACAGACCTTACAGGTGCCTAAATGCGTTGGCAGACAGGACAGAATGTGATAGAATGGTATCCGAAGTGAAGGAAACATACACAGCGAAATACAAAACAGGAAGGAAACGAACATCTTGTATAATTTATACGAAAAAATAAAAAACGGAGAAGACGTAAGACAGAGCCTGTCCATCATGCGGGGACTTCTGCGGGATAAGAAAGAAGGACCGGCAGCAGGTCTGTGGCTGGATGAGAAATTCGAGGAGGAGCCGGAATTCTGGCTGTCCCTTTTGAAATCCGAGGATCCCAAGATTCGGAAAAATGCGGCTCTTGTGCTGGGACTGCTGGGCAGAGACGAGTGCCGGGATGCGCTTCTGGCTGCTTATGAGAAGGAAGAACAGCGCTTCGTAAAGAGCGCCTATCTGCTGGCGCTTCAGGGCTGCGATTGCGAGGAGCAGCTGCCGTTTCTGAAAGAACGCAGACGCATTCTGCTGGGAGAAAAGCGGACTGCAGAAAACGATAAGCATCTTCGCGAAGAGCTGGAAGCCCTGAACGGCCTGATTTCCGAATATGAGATTGCGAAGAAACGTCGGTTTACAGGCAAAAACGAACTGTCAGATGTGATCCTGACCACTTGGAAAGACTACCGGGATCTGACAGCCCGTCAGATCACCTGCGGTGAAGTCACCATGATGGGATCCGGCATGCGGGTAAAAGGCGGGGATCTCAGGGAACTTCTGTCCATCCGAACCTGGCGGGAGCTGCTGTTCTGCCTGGATATTGATGAGGTATCCAGGGAAAACGCCGCCAAAGAGCTGGCAGAATCCAATCTGCGGGAAGTCCTGAAGCGATACTACGAGGGCGGCGCGCCCTGGCAGTTCCGGATCGAATGCCGCAGCAAAATGAACCTGGAGGAGCGCAGCCGCTTTACCAAAAAGCTGGCAGACGGCCTGATGCTGGAGACCGGCGGCACTATGCTTAATGATACGTCAGATTATGAGGTAGAGCTTCGCCTTAACGAAAAAAAATCCGGCGGATTCCTGCCCTTACTTAAATTCTCCGGTCTGCCGGATCGCCGCTTCGCCTACCGGAAACACAGCGTGGCAGCCTCCATGCAGCCTGCCCTGGCTGCCGTGCTGGCAGAGCTGGCAAAACCTTATATGAAAGAAAATGCCCGGGTACTGGATCCCTTCTGCGGTGTGGGTACCCTGCTCTTTGAGCGGAACTACGCAGTACACGCCGACACCCTCTATGGCACCGACGTCTTTGGTCCGGCCATAAAAGCCGCCCGGGAAAACGCCGCCACAGCAGGCATCCCGGCCCATTTCATCAACAAAGACATGCGGGACTTCAGCCACGAATATAAATTCGATGAAATCATCACCGACATGCCCGGCGAGGGCAAAAACCGCACTGCCCACGATGTGGACTGCCTCTACCGCGCCCTGTTCGAGCGGGCAGAAGCACTGCTGAAGCCCGGCTCCATGATTTTTGTATATGCCCATGACCGGGGCTACGCAAAGCGCTGGATACGGGAGAACAAAGGGCTTAAGCTTGAAAAAGAGTGGCGGATCAGCGAGAAAGAGGACACCTGGTATCTGGCAGTCCGCTATGAAGGATAACTGGAAAAATGTGGAAGAACAAGAAACGAGAACAGACAGAGCATCCGGAACGCGGAACCGGGCGCAGCATCAGAAAACAGGGAATGCTGCTGGCATGCGCATTGTTGGGGATATTGCTGTGTGGACTGCTTAGCGGCTGTGGGCAGGAAAAAGTGGCAGAGGCAGAAGCCTCAGAGAAGAAATCCGAAGCGATAGAACAGGAAAATCCAGATGCCGGAGAACAGATTTCACGTATCGGTCTGATATTGACCAGCCGGGACGATCCGGAGAATGAAAACGTGGAGGCAGTCTTTCAGGAGCTGGCAGACCGTCTTGGCGCAGAACTTCGGGTAAAGATGCCGGATGTATCCGCCGCAGAAGCAGACGAGGCTCGCGGGCTGGAGTATCGTACCTTTGCCCTCTGCGACGTAGATCCGATAGAGTACCAGATGCTGGCAGTCAACGAGCTGGTAGCCGAGGATGTGGATATCATCGCAATCCACGCAAACCACACAGAAGCACTGGAGAGCGTCTTGTCAGCCGCACGCAGTGTCGGCG
>CAKROP010000068.1 GCA_934373375.1 uncultured Anaerosacchariphilus sp. | reverse complement strand
CAGGAGCAGGCATCGCCTACCTGCACAGTGCGGATTTTGACACCATAGCTGAGACCATGACGAACACGCTGGCCAACGTCTCCGGTATCGTCTGCGACGGGGCCAAGGCTTCCTGCGCGGCGAAAATCGCCTCATCGGTGGACGCGGCGATTATGGCATATTATATGGCAGCGGAGCACAGAGGTTTCCGAAACGGCGAGGGCCTGGTAAAGGAAAATGTGGAGGCCACCATCAAGAGCTTTGGCCGTATGGGGCGGGAAGGTATGCGCTCCACCGATGTGGAAATTCTGAAAATTATGCTGGAGCCGTAAAAGAAGGGAGAACGCTCATGTTTGGATTTTTTAAGAAGAAAGAAGAACTTCACAGTCTGAAAGCGCCGGTAAGCGGAGAAGCGGTTCCCATATCCGAGGTTCCGGATCCGGTGTTCGCGGAAGGACTTCTGGGAGACGGTATCGGAATCTGGCCGGAAAATGGGGAAGTTGTGGCACCGGCAGACGGCGTGGTAACGGTAGCACCGGAGGATTCCAGGCATGCCTGCGGCCTTCGTTTGACCAATGGAATGGAGCTGTTGCTTCATGTGGGGCTGGATACCGTGGGCCTGGGCGGTAAAGGTCTGGACCTGAAGGTCTGCGCAGGCCAGAAAGTGAAAGCGGGAGATATGCTGATTGCCTTTGACAGCCGGGTACTGAAAGCGGAGGGCTGCCAGGATGTGGTGATGCTGGTGGTGACGGAAAAACCGGAAAACGTGTCGGTAACATTCCAAAGCGGAATACAGGTGAACGCCGGAGAGACGATAGTGGCAGAGCTCGGATAAAATGAAAAAAACACAGGGCTTTGCTTGGGGTTTACAGAACCATAAAAATGTCCTATAATATCCCATAGCTTCAAAATACAAAAGAAAGACGATATGAGGGGAAATGTTATGGCGGCAAATAAGAAAGTAACAGCGCGTTACGCGGAGATTGCCCAGTTCCTGGGTCTGCGTTTTAACGAAGAGTTCTGTGTGATTTACGGTGAAAAGGAGGGCTTTACGCTCCGTATCAGCGGCCTTCATAATAACAAGGGCATCGAGTACGGCATGGTCTGTGTATCCGTTGGTGTAGGAGAAAATGGCGTAAAGCTGGAGCAGGATAAGCAGTTCCGTAAGGAGCATAAAGGCGTCATGGGCGTGGTGCAGGAGAAGCATACAGTCCGGATGACTCTGAAGCAGTGTACCAATGTGGAGAAGATCAAGGGGCTCCTTTCGGACGCTCTTCCGGCATTTCTGGATATGCTGAAGCTGGAAGGCTTTGTGGGTGGATGCGAGCTCTGTGGGGCGGAGAAGGAAACGGAAGCGGTCTATGTGGCCGGCGAATGTCTGTGCCTCTGCGATGAATGCTATGACAGAGTCAGCCAGAATGCAGCGGCTTACACCGCAAATGAGAAGAATAAGAAAGAAACCCTGGCAGGCGGCATCGTGGGCGCTCTGGTAGGCTCCCTGATCGGCGTGGCCAGTATCGTGCTTCTGAGCCAGCTTGGTTATGTGGCAGCCCTGTCCGGCGTCATCATGGCGGTCTGCGCTCTGAAGGGCTACGAGCTTCTGGGCGGCAAGCTGACGAAAAAGGGCGTTATCATCAGCACCGTGATTATGATCATTATGACATATGTGGGCGACCGTCTGGACTGGGGTATCCTGATTGCCAGAGAGCTGGAAACGGATGTGTTCTATGGCTACCGTCTGGTACCGCTCCTTTTGTCCGAGGAGATCATTGATATGACGAATTATGTGCTGAATCTGGTTCTGGTATATGCCTTCCTGCTGGTGGGAGCTATCCCGACCATCCGGAACGCCATGCGCAAAGACAAGGTGGCTGGAACCATCTGCAAACTGTAAAAAGAGACAAGAATGGCCCGGGCTGCGAAGAACGCAGCCGGGCCGTTTCTTTGCCTGCAGCCCCGGTAAATCCGGACCTCCTGTCTTGTCAAACCCCATGAATCATGCTATAATAGGCGGGTATGTAAATACCGTGCTGACAGGACGGTAGTTTTTTGTTTTTAAAATTTAACAAAAAAAGGAAAGAAGAGGAAGAAACATGAAGAAGATTGAAGAATACGTCAGAAGCATACCGGATTTCCCGGAGGAGGGAATTATTTTCCGCGATATCACATCCGTACTGCAGGATGCGGACGGCCTTCATCTGGCCATTGACTCCATGCAGGCCCTGCTGGATGGCGTGGATTTCGACGTGGTCGTAGGAGCAGAGTCCAGAGGCTTCGTGTTTGGTACTCCGATTGCCTATAATCTGCATAAGCCCTTCGTACTGGTGCGGAAGAAGGGCAAGCTTCCCTGCGAGACCGTTTCCCGCTCCTATGATCTGGAGTACGGTACCGCGGAGATCGAGATGCACAAGGATTCCATCAAGCCGGGCCAGAGAGTTGTTCTGGTGGACGATCTGATCGCCACCGGCGGAACCATCGAGGCGGCTGCGAAGCTGGTGGAGGAGCTGGGCGGCAAGGTCGTGAAGATCATTTTCCTGATGGAGCTGGCAGGCCTGAAGGGCCGGGAGCGTCTGAAGGATTACGATGTGGCGTCTGTCATCCGTTACGATGGAAAATAAATAATACAGGGGGACGAGAGAGATGAAGAAGTTTTTCGAGGAATTTAAGAAGTTTATTTCCAGGGGCAACGTCATGGATATGGCAGTCGGTGTTATCATCGGCGGCGCGTTCACCGCGATTGTCAATTCTCTGGTAAATGATATTTTCATGCCGGTGCTCTCCCTGATTACCGGCGGCTTTGATATTGCCGGCATGTCCGTGTCCTTCGGCGTGGGCGATAATGCGGCGACACTGAACTATGGCGCGTTCCTTTCAGCCGTAATTAATTTCCTGCTGATTGCGCTGGTGATCTTCTGTATCATCAAGGCTATGAATACAGCCAAGGATAAGATGATCAGGAAAGCGGAGGAGGAGCCGAAGGCTCCGACCACGAAGAAGTGTCCCTATTGCATGTCTGAGATTGATATTCAGGCGACCAGATGTCCCCATTGTACATCTGAGTTACAATAAAATTACCGGGGATAAATAAAGGCAGGTGTTGATTTATGGCAGAGACGAAAATCGGTGTAAAAAACAGAGATATGGAAGTGAACCGGGACGACGAGAATGTGAAGGCAATGCAGGATTTCACCAGTCCGGATGTCCTCTACAAAGAGCTGATCGCCAGCGTCCACAAGTACCATCCGTCCACCGATATCTCGATGATTGAAAAGGCCTATAAGATCGCGTCTGAGGCGCATCAGGGACAGCTTCGGAAATCGGGAGAGCCGTATATCATTCACCCCTTATGCGTGGCAATCATCCTGGCGGACCTGGAGCTGGACAAGGAGACCATCGTGGCGGGTCTTCTGCACGACGCGGTGGAGGATACGGTCATGACCACCGAAGAGATCGCGGCGGAGTTCGGCGACGATGTGGCCCTTCTGGTAGACGGCGTCACCAAGCTGGGACAGCTGTCCTATTCTGCGGATAAGATCGAGATTCAGGCGGAAAATCTGCGTAAAATGTTCCTGGCCATGGCCAAGGATATCCGTGTCATCCTGATTAAGCTGGCCGACCGCCTGCACAATATGCGGACCCTTCAGTATATGAAGCCCGAGAAGCAGAAGGAAAAGGCTCGGGAGACCATGGACATCTACGCGCCCATCGCCCAGCGTCTCGGTATTTCCAAGGTGAAGAACGAGCTGGATGATTTATCGCTGAAATATCTGGAGCCGGAGGCTTATTATGACCTGAAGGAACAGATCGCTGAGAAGCGGAGCGTCCGGGAAGCCTTCGTCCAGCGCATTGTGGCGGAAGTAAAGAACCATATGGATAACGCAGGCATCGAAGCCCATGTGGATGGCCGTGTGAAGCATTTTTTCAGTATCTATAAAAAAATGGTGAACCAGCATAAGACGCTGGATCAGATATACGATTTATTTGCGGTCCGGATCATCGTGGAGACGGTCAAGGACTGCTATGCGGCCCTGGGTATCATCCATGAGATGTACAAGCCCATTCCGGGACGCTTCAAGGACTATATCGCTATGCCCAAGCCCAATATGTACCAGTCTCTGCACACCACTCTGATTGGTCCCAACGGCCAGCCCTTCGAGATTCAGATTCGTACCTACGAGATGCACAAGACTGCCGAGTACGGTATCGCCGCCCACTGGAAATACAAGGAGAGCAGCGACGGCAAGAAACCGGTGGATCAGCAGGAGGCTGAGAAGATGACCTGGCTGCGCCAGATTCTGGAGTGGCAGCGGGACATGTCTGACAACCGGGAGTTTATGAATCTGTTAAAGAGCGACCTGGATCTGTTCTCCGAGAGCGTCTACTGTTTTACGCCCTCCGGAGACGTGAAGACACTGCCCAGCGGTTCCACGCCCATCGATTTCGCCTACAGCGTCCACAGCGCGGTGGGTAATAAGATGATTGGCGCCCGGGTCAACGGAAAGCTTGTGACCATCGACTACAAGATTCAGAACGGCGACCGCATTGAGATTATTACGTCTCAGAATTCCCGCGGACCCAGCCGCGACTGGCTCAATGTGGTCAAGAGTACGCAGGCGAAGAATAAGATTAATCAGTGGTTTAAAAACCAGTTTAAAGAGGATAATATTTTAAAGGGCAAGGAGATGCTGACCCAGTACTGCAAGGCCAAGAGCATCAATATGTCCGATATCATGAAGCCGGAATTCCAGAATCTGGTAATGCGGAAATACGGCTTCAAGGACTGGGATTCCGTGTTGGCGGCCATCGGCCACGGCGGCCTGAAAGAGGGCCAGGTGGTCAACAAGATGGTGGAAGAGTATGAGAAGATCCACAAGAAGGAGATCACCGATGAGAAGGTTATGGAGGCGGTCACCGAGAACAGTGACAAGAAGCTGAAGCTGGCCAAGTCCAAGAGCGGCATCATCGTCAAGGGACTGACCGATGTGTCAGTGCGTTTTTCCAAGTGCTGCAGCCCGGTACCGGGCGATGAGATCGTGGGCTATGTAACCCGTGGCCGCGGCGTGTCCATTCACCGGACCGACTGCGTCAACATCATGTGTCTGCAGGAGTCCGAGCGTGCGCGTCTTATCGATGCTGAGTGGCAGGATATGGGATCCGCTTCTTCGGGCGAGAAGTACGCGACGGAGATCAAAATCTACGCCAATAACCGCACCGGGCTTCTGGTAGATATTTCCAAAATTTTCACCGAGCGGAATATTGACATGACCCAGATGAACGTGCGGACCAACAAGCAGGGAACAGCGACGATTTCCATTACCTTTGAGATCAGCAGCAAAGAGGAGCTGCAGAAGATTGCGGAGAAGCTGTATCAGGTGGAGAGCGTTATGGACGTGGAGCGCGCCACCGGCTGATGAACCGCTGGAGGATAAGATGAAAGTAGAATGTATGGTGCTTGGTCAGATACAGACCAACTGCTATTTTGTCATAAATGAAGCCACGAAGGAGGCCATCGTCATCGATCCGGCGGATCGGCCGGAGGTGGTGCTTCGAAGGGCCGAGGACGAGGGACTGGATCTGAAAGCTATTTTCCTGACCCATGGACATGCGGATCATATGCTGGGCGTACCGGAGCTGAAGGCGAAGCTTGAGATCCCCGTGTATGCCTGCGAAGCGGAAAAAGAGCTGCTGGCAGACCCGGAGCAGAATCTGTCTCCGGCGCTTTTCCGGAAAAGCGTGTCCTTAAGCGCGGACGTCTGGGTGAAGGATGAGCAGGAGCTTATGGTGGCAGGCATGAAGTTCCATGTCTTTGCGACGCCGGGCCATACGCCGGGTGGCTGCTGCTATTACAGCGCGGAAGCAGGCGTACTGTTTTCAGGAGACACGTTATTCGCAGGGTCTGTGGGACGGACCGATTTCCCGGGCGGAAGCATGAGCGCGCTGGTGCGGGGCATTAAGGAAAAACTGGTGCCGCTGCCGGACGAGACAAAGGTGTACCCGGGCCATATGGAAGAAAGCACCATCGGCGCGGAGCGGCGTTACAACCCCTATCTGGGATAAGAAAAAGGATAAGATAAATGGTTGAAGTTAAGATAAATGATGAAAGCTTTGCGTATGACATTCATTCGCTGATTCAGGCCTTTTACGGCGGCGAGGAGGTTCAGGTCCGTGTTAAGGAAGCCTTCACGGAAGCGGTTCCGGTTCAGATGGATGTGCAAGTCACCGACCGGGACATCAGTTTTTCTATCATTCAGGATGGGGCCTTTCAGGAGAAAGGCCATGTTTATGTGGAAAATCCGGACCGGAAAGCGGTAAAGAATCAGTTAAAGAAGCTGATGTACGACAAGCTCTGCGCCTTTACCGGTGAGACCCTGCCCTGGGGCACCCTGACCGGTATCCGGCCCACGAAGATTCCCATGGCCATGCTGGAGGAGGGCAGGAGTAATCCGGAGATCGCCCGGTATATGTGGGATACCTATGATTGCAGCAAGGAAAAGGCGGCTCTCGCCATCTCCATTGCCAACCGGGAAAAAGAGGTCCTGAAAAATCTGGATTATGAAAACGGCTACAGTCTCTATGTGGGCATCCCGTTTTGCCCCAGCATCTGTCTGTACTGTTCATTTTCGTCCTCTCCGATCAAGCTCTGGGAGAAGAAGGTGGAGGATTATCTGGCGGCGCTTTTTAAGGAGCTTGCGTTCCTCGGAAAGGCTTACGCGGGCCGGAAGCTGAATACCGTGTATGTGGGCGGCGGTACGCCCACGACCCTGACGGCGGAGCAGCTTGATCGGCTCATGAGCTGTATTGAGCAGAATTTCGACTTTACTTATTTACAGGAATTGACAGTTGAAGCCGGACGTCCCGACAGCGTGACCCCGGAGAAGCTGAAGGTCTTAAAAGAGCATAAGGTCACCCGTATCTCCGTGAACCCCCAGACTATGAATCAGAAGACCCTGGATCTCATTGGCCGGAAGCATACAGTAGAGGAGACGAAGCAGGCCTTTTCTATGGCACGGGAGGCAGGCCACGACAATATCAATATGGACCTCATCGTGGGACTTCCCGGCGAGGACATCGAGGATGTGCGCCATACCATGGAGGAGCTGAGAAAGCTCGATCCGGACAGTATCACCGTCCATTCCCTGGCGGTCAAACGGGCGGCCAGACTCAAGCTGTTCCGGGATACCTATGAGGAGATGGGTCTTCGGAACAGTCAGGAGATCATGGACTTAACCTATCGGTATTGTGTGGAACAGGGCGTATATCCCTATTATCTGTACCGTCAGAAGAATATGGCGGGTAATTTTGAAAATGTGGGCTATGCAAAGGTTGACAAAGCCGGAATTTACAATATACTGATTATGGAAGAAAAGCAGACCATTCTGGCGGCAGGCGCAGGAGCTTCTACGAAATTCGTCTTCGCGTCTGATCACATCGAACGCGTGGAGAATGTCAAAGACGTGAAGCAGTATATCGAACGCATTGACGAGATGATCGAACGGAAGCATAGCTTCATGCTGAAAAATGGTTTGATCAGGGACTGACAGAGGTAGACAGCATGAGTGAAATGAACCCCCTTTCCTTTTTTGAGGAGGACGTCACAGAGGAGATCAACCACGGAATCAGGGTGAGTAACCTGGCATACTGCGTGGCGAAGGAGCTGGGACTGTATGAAGAACAGTGTCATGAACTGGCTCTGGCCGGTATGATGCACGACATCGGCAAGCTCTATGTATCCGGCTATCTCTATGGCCGCGACAAAGACACCCTGAAGATCGAGGAAATGAAATATGTGCGGCTGCATCCCAGGCTTGGTTACGACGAGCTGATGCGGCTGGATTTCTCCGATTTTGTAGTGGAGAGTATACTTTATCACCATGAGAATTACGACGGCTCCGGTTATCCGGAGAACCTGGCGGGCGATCAGATTCCGCTGGGCGCGAAAATCCTGCGGGTCTGCGACGTATACGCGGCGCTGACCTCCGACCGCCCTTACCGGAGCGCTTTTGATTCGGATACGGCGGTGGAGCTGATGATTGATGAAGTGAAAAATTTTGACATGAAAGTATTTCTGGCCTTTCAGCGGGCCATTCACGAAGAGGAGTGGCAGGGAAAATGGGCGTTGCCCGGATTGAAGGTTCGGATTACAGAGGAGGAGACGATATGATAACACAGGCACCAAGAGGAGTGGAAGACTGGTACGGCGAGCGGATGCACAAGCGCGCCTGGGTGGAGAAGCAGGCCAGAGAGCTTGCCCGCACCTACAATATGACAGAGATTATTACCCCTATTTTCGAGCACACCGTATTGTTCCAGCGCGGCGTGGGCGAGACCACGGATGTGGTACAGAAGGAGATGTATACCTTCGAGGATAAGGGCGGCAGAAGCATCACCCTGAAGCCGGAGGGAACCGCGGGAGCCATGCGTGCTTACCTGGAGCGCAATATGTACGCCAACCCGGCGCCCACCAAGCTCTACTATGTGACCCAGGCCTTCCGTTATGAGAAGCCCCAGAGCGGCCGTCTCCGTCAGCATCATCAGTTTGGCGTGGAGTTTGTGGGTTCTAAGAGCCCGCTGG
>CAKROP010000067.1 GCA_934373375.1 uncultured Anaerosacchariphilus sp. | reverse complement strand
AGAAGAATACCTGTCCGGCCCCGAATACAGCTGTGAATGCGTCAGCTGCCGGGGAAAGCATCATTTCCTGGCAGTCACAAAGAAGTACACCACAGGAGAGCCCCATTTCATCGAAACCGGCCACCTGGAGCCGGCACCCCTGACAGACGCTCAGAGAGAGGCCATTCAGAAGGCAGTCTTTGCGGGTCTCGACGCCCTGAAGGTGGAAAATGGCGCTTCCCACACAGAATTTAAGCTGGAGGGCGAGAGTGTCCGCATCATCGAAATCGGAGCCCGGATGGGCGGCGACTGCATCGGCTCGGATCTGGTGGAGCTGTCTACAGGCTATGATTTTGTACGGATGGTCATCGACGTGGCGGCGGGACGCGAGCCTTCCTTTGAGAAGGTGCGGGAACCGAAGACCGCGTACATTCATTTTATTTTCACGAAAAAGGATTTGGAGCTGCTTGAGAAGTTAAAGAGAGAGATTCCGGAAAAGATACATTTTATCAGCGAGCTTACGGAGGTGCGTGAGGGCACCGTGACGGACAGCTCCACCCGGTTTGGCTATTTTATCCTGGCTTTTGACAGCCTGGAGGAAGCAAAGGAGTATGTAACCTTATGAAAAAGATTTCACCGAAATTAATCCTGGCGCTGCAGCTGGTGGTCATGCTTTACACCCTGTCCAGCGTGGCGGCGAAGATGGCCTCGGGCCAGTCATTCTTAAGCCTGCCGTTTCTTATCTATTACGGCGTGGAAATCCTGATTCTGGGCTTCTATGCCATCGCATGGCAGCAGATCATCAAGCGCTGCGATCTGTCCGTGGCCTATGCCAACCGTTCCATGGCGATTCTGTGGTCGCTGGTCTGGACTGTGATCTTCTTTCACGAGTCCCTGACGGTCAAAAATATCATAGGAGTGCTCATTGTTTTCGCAGGAACAATGATTGTGAACAGCGATGGTGAATAAATATATGCTTCTTCTGGTGGCGTCGGTCATCGTGGCGTCCCTGTCCCAGATTTTACTGAAAAAGAGCGCATCCAAAGCCTATACATCGGTCATAAGGGAATACCTGAATGCCTATGTGATCATAGGCTATGGCATGATGGTGCTCTCCACGCTTCTGACCGTAGGCGGCTATGCCGGTCTGGAGTACAAGAACGGCGCGGTCATTGAATCGCTGGGCTTCGTTCTTGTGATGATTTTAAGCCGCCTGGTCTTCGGCGAGAAGATCACGAAAAAGAAGCTTCTCGGAAATGTGCTGATTCTTCTGGGGATCTTCGTATTTTACAGTTAAAGCATCGGTTTATCGGAGCTGCTGTCCGCAGTCACGACCTGACGGATGGTGTACTGGGGCGCGTTGTTGATGCTGATATAGATACGGCCAATGTATTCGCCGATCATACCCAGCATAATCAGAATCAGGCCGCCCAGGAAAAAAATGGAAGCAATAATGGAGCTCCAGCCCATCTCAATGGAGCTGTCTACCAGCTTGCGGATAACCACATAGATTCCGTACAGAAAACCGATGCAGGCGCAGGCCGAGCCACAGAAGGTGGCGATTCGTAAGGGCTTTACGGAAAATGCGGTAAAGCCGTTGAACCACAGGGCCAGGAGCTTGCTGAAGGTATAGCCGGATTCGCCCACCATGCGCTCATGATGGGTCACGGGAACATTGGCGATGTTCCGGGTGGCGCGGAAAATCAGGCCTTCAATATAGGGATAGGCATTTTCATAGCGGAGAATCTCATCGGCGATAAAGCGGCGCATGATGAAATAGCTGGTGACCCGGAGGCCTTTGGGCTTGCCAATCAGGCTTTCGGTCATACGCTCGTTCATCCAGGTGCCGAAGTTGCGGAAGCCGCTGTGCATTTTGTGGGCGTAGGAGGCGTAGACCACGTCCCAGCCTTCCTTCATCTTGTCCACCAGAGTGAACAGCTCGCAGGCGGGCGTCTGGCCGTCGTCGTCCAGAGAAATGATGAGATCCCCGGTACAGTGCCGGTAACCGGCCATCAGGGCTGCGTGCTGGCCGAAGTTTTTGGCCAGATCAATGCCGGTGATATGGGAATCCGCAAGGGCAAGGGCGCGGATGCGCGGCCAGACCCGATCCGGGGAACAGTCATTGACCAGAATGATTTCGTAATCATATTCCGGGCGCTGCTTCAGGGTTTCGCGGATTTCATTTACTACAATTTCAATTGTGGTTTCCGAGCCGTAGCAGGGAATCACAAAGGATAATTTTTCCATGTAAAATACTTCCTGTTTTCTTAAAATTTGACTGAATTCAGTATAGCGTCTGCGGGAAGTCTTGTCAATCGGAGGCGAAGACGGTATACTGGTGCAGGTAACAGGAAAAAGACAGGGGAATTACGAATGAAAGAAAAATTAAAGTGGCTGGCGGCATTTGCCATACCGGCTTTCGGGTATCTGATGTTTGAAACCACTACGGGGAATCTGCTGCATATCAGTTTTCCCAGAGCGGTTATCAACCTGATTTTCTATTATTTCCTATACATATTGGTATATCTGGCGGTGAACCGGTTTCGGGCAGCGGCTGCAGGAACGACGGTGGTACTGTATATTCTGGCGGCGGCAGATTATTATGTGCTGCAGTTTAAAGGGGCGCCGCTTCTTCTGCCGCAGGATCTGACAGCCTGGAGGACAGCGGCTGCAGTGGTATCCAATTATCACATCACGTTTGCGAAATCAGTGGCCTGCGGCGCAGTGCTTCTTATTTTGATGCTTCTGCTGATCTGGCGGCTGCGCATGAAAAAGCTGACCTGGAAAAAGCGCGGAATCGCGGCGGGCTGTTATGTGCTCTGTCTCGCAGCCTGGCTGCTGGCTTTTTACAGATACGATATTAAATACACGCTGGCCGGAATTGACGACGATGTATTCTGGTGGAGCCTGGAGGGCAGCTATCAGGATTTCGGCTATGCCACATCCACGGCTATCCTGGCGAAATCTATGATAATTGAGAAGCCCGCCGGATATTCCGTAAGCGAGACAGCGCAAATCGGGGAAACGGTTTCTTACGAAAGTACGCCGGTTTCAGAGACCACGCCGGAGAACCTGATTGTGATTATGAACGAGAGCCTGTCGGATATGCGTGTTATCCGGGATTTTCAGACGAATCAGGAGTATTTCCCGTTTATCAGCAGTCTTACCGATAACACCATCCGGGGCAATCTGTATGTGCAGGTGTTTGGCGGAGGGACCAGTAATACCGAGTATGAGGTTCTGACCGGCCACAGCATGGCGCTTCTGCCCTATGTAATCAGCGCGTACCAGGCTTACTGCCGTCCGGAGGAATACGGTATGGTCAGCACATTGAAGGCCCAGGGCTATACCACGGTGGCCATGCATCCCAATATCTCGGGAAACTGGAATCGGAAAAATGTATATCAGTATATGGGATTTGACGAATTCATTTCCAGCGGCGGGTTCCAGGAGGCGGAGCGGCTTCGCAATTATGTCAGCGATCTGGGAGATTATCAGCGGCTGATAGAACGTTACGAGGAAAAGGAGCCGGGAGAAAAGCTGTTTGTGTTTAATGTAACCATGCAGAATCACGGGGGCTATGAGGAAGCATTTCCGGATTTCCGGCAGGAAATACAGGCCGGAGGCGATGTGGCGGGATACGAGCAGGCGGATCGCTATCTGTCGCTGATGAAAAAGTCAGATGAAGCCTTTGCCTATCTGCTGGATTATTTTTCCGGGGTGGAAGAACCGACGATGATTGTAATGTTTGGCGATCATCAGGCTGCCATTGAAAATGGGTTTTATGAAGCATTGTATGGAAAATCCATGAAAGAGCTGACAGCGGAAGAAGCGGATAAGCAGTATGTGACGCCGTTTATTATCTGGACCAATTATGAGCTGGAGAGTCAGGAGATAGACAAAATCAGCGCCAATTATCTGGGGGCGAAGATTCTGGAGACAGCCAATCTGGAACTCACGGATTATGATAAGCTGCTTCTGAAAACCTGGAATACGATCCCGGCACTTACGAAAAATGGTTATTATCTGGCGGATGGCAGTTATGCAGCCTGGGGCAAAAATACAGAAAAACCGGAGGAGCTGCTGGATTATCAGAAGCTGGAATACAATGCCGTGGCGGATCGGAAAAACCGGATTGACGAACTCTTTACTATCACACCTTAGGAGATGACATGAAAAAAAAGTTCATAATAACAGCGCTCCTCATCCTGACGGCTGTCGTCGGGGGATATGGGCTTCATCAGTATCTGTATGTGGAGGCGATCACGGACGTCCAAATCTTCAATATGCCGGAGGACGGATATACGCTCACCCGCTATACACAGGAAGCGCGGACGCCCATTGCGGCAAAGGCCGGGACGCGAAATAAGCTGGCGGATACGGCGCTTCGCTATGAGTCTTCCGACCCGGTGGTGGCGGAGGTGACGGATGAGGGCGTATTGATTGGGCACACGCCCGGCACAGCGGCTGTGCGGGTGACTGCTGTCGGAAACCCGAAGGTGTATACGGAGGTGCCGGTAACGGTGGTACAGAAGGCTGTCCGCATGGAAGTCTCCCTGCCGGAGGAGCTTCCGGTCAATGAGTACTATTATCTGGTACATCGGGGGGACAGCGTATCCTTTCAGCCAAAGCCCACACCGGCCAACGCGCAGGTAGAAAATGTCACCTATGAAAGCAGTCGTCCGGATGTGGCCTACGTGACGGAGCGTGGCGAAATCCGGGCGTTCAAGGGCGGAACTACGCTGGTCAGCGTCTACTGGACAGGACCCTACACGCCGGAGGGACAGAAGGAGCTGCTGGGTGAATTCTGGCTGAATGTGTGCCGCCGGGGCGATCACGACAGCCTGGCCCACCATGAAATCCAGTGGTATGAGGAAAGCTGCCTTATCGCCCATGCCCTGGGAAATGCGGGCGAGTATAAATACACGAATACCCGGGACGCCCTGGAGGAGTCCATTTCCGAAGGCTTCAAAATCATCGAGGTGGATCTGGCCAAGACGTCTGACGGTGAGATTGTCTGCCGCCACAACTGGAAGAAGGATACCTTCGATGTGTCCTATGACGGGCGCATTCCGGATCTGGCCACCTTTGAGCGGGAAAAATACTACGGAACCCTGACTACCCTGACGGCCAGAGGCCTTCTGGAAATCTGGTCGGAGCATCCGGAGCTATATTTTATCACCGATGTGAAGCAGGATGAAAACACCGATTTGCCCGAGGTCATAGAGAAATTTGTGGCCCTGGCCCGGGAAATGGGACAGGAAAAACTGCTGGATCGTCTGATTGTGCAGTTGTATAATGCGGAAGATTATGATAAAATCAATGCGATTTATTCCATGAAGCACTGGCTGTTTACCTTCTATCAGCTGCCGAAGACAACGGAGGCAGAGGAAGCGGCGGCCAAATACTCCAAGGAGATGAATTTCGGAGCCTTCACGGTGCCGGTCAAGTGGAAGAAAACCGCCTACTTCGTGAACCTGGCGGCGGACAATAAGCTGGATATGTTCGTCCATGTGGTGGACGAGCCGTCGGAGATCCGAAAATATATGAAAAAGGGCGTGTACGGCTTCTACACCGATTACTGGAGCCCGCGCGCCTTAGAAGAGCTGAGAGAAAGTGGAGAATAGTACGAAATGAAAAAATTATTCGGACAGATTGTAAAATTTGGAGCCGTGGGCTTCCTGTGTTTCTTTATTGATTACTTTATTATGGTGGCTTTAACTGAGCTGGTGGGAATCCCATCCTTTATTTCCAGTGCATGCTCCTACACCATCTCTACCGTAGTCAATTACATCTTAAGCATTACCGTAGTCTTCGACGCGGATAAGAATGCCAATAAGACGGCTCAGTTCGGGATCTTTGTAGTCTTAAGCCTGATTGGCCTCGGTATCAACCAGCTTCTCATGTGGGCAGGTACCGGCTGGCTGGAGGGCCTGATGGATCAGAGCAGCATGCTGGCGGCATATTCCCGTTACGCATATATGGTAGTGAAGATTTTCGCGACCGCAGTGGTGATGGTTTACAACTTTATTACACGTAAAATTTTTATCGAAAAGCACTGAGCAAAATAATCGCTTTCAGAAAGGAGCAGATATGAGGGAGAAAAGGATAGCACTGGCTGTCTGCCTTGTGCTGCTCCTTATCAGTTCCGTCTGGCTGATAAGGTTTCCGGTGCCGGCATCTGCGCTGGATTCCCAGGTGCTGACTGTGAAAAAGGCGGAGAAGCTGATGAAAAGCCTGACGCCGGTGGAAGGGGAGGAGCGGCTGCTTACCGGGCTTTATTTCGCGGACGGGGAGCTGCCCTGCGACGAGGCCAGCCGGACCTGGTACATTCCGGTGGACCTGGACAATTCCGCCTGGGAGAGCGGAAGCTTTCAGGGAGCGGACGGCGTCGAGCTTTATCTTCTGGACAATCCGCTGCTTGATGATAAGCAGGAGGCCGTAAAGACCGGTAAGGCCTATCGGCTGCTGGCGGTGAAGGGCGGAAATTATGAGATCGTACAGGTGGTATTTTCAGGACTGCCTATGATAAGCCTCACGACGGACAGCGGCGAGGAGATACGCTACGACGAGAACTACGGAACCATGCGGTTCTATGCGGCGGACACCAAGGAAAACTGGGTGACGGAAAGTGTCATGAGCGCCCATATCCGGGGCGGATCCAGCCGTCTGAACCCGAAGAAATCCTACAAAATGACCCTGTACAAGCAGAACCAGACCGGCGCGGGCGCTTTGCGGAAAAACAAGCTGTCCTTCCTGGGAATGCGGACCGACGATGAGTGGCTGCTCTATGCCATGTACAGCGAAGACTCGAAGGTACGTGATAAACTTTCTCAGGATATATGGAACGAATCAGGCGCTTTGGGTATTGAATCGACCGGTTTTTATGGCTATCATATGGAATACATTGAGGTCTTTCAAAATGGGGACTATCGCGGTATCTACGGTCTGATGGAGCCAGTGGACTACAAGCAGCTGGGTCTGACCAAAGAAAACGGAAAGGAGCCGGAGGAGTATCTGTACAAGCAGAAGGATCCGGACGTCTATGAGCTGAAGGGAAATCACAGCGCGGATGATGAAGCCCATCGGGAAGTCCTCGACACATACCTTGCATATCTGGGGGCAGACGACGAGACCTTTGCGGCCCATATCGGGGAGCTGATCGATGTGGATAACGCGCTGGACGTCTGGCTCTATCTTCAGGCTGTCATCGGCATGGATAATATTCAGCGGAATATCTTCTATCCGGCGGTCTGTGCGGACGACCGGTATCAGATTCGTTTCATGCCCTGGGACATGGATTATACCTGGGGAAATGTACACGATTTTGATGCGGGGAACCGTACCAGGTTCTCGGAAGACATTCTGACCATGCGCATCGCCTGGAAAATAGGCGACCGTCTGGTGAAGCTTGACGTGGACGACGCCCGGGCGAAGGTCACGGCCAGATGGAAGGAGCTGCGGGAAAGCGTCTATTCCGACGGGTGGCTCTGCGAGCATATTGATAGTTATGCCCACAGCGTGGTGGATTCCGGAGCCTTTGAGCGGGATCAGGCTATTTGGGAAAATGGCGGACATAATTCCGACTATGAGAGTCTGAAAGAGCTTGCCTGTGACCGGATGGCCTTTCTGGATGAGCAGATGGCTGATCCGCTTTCCTATCTGGATTTGGAGGAGTATGTGGAGTGAAAAAGAAGATAGCGCTTCTTTTAAATTTGATATTGCTTGGCTGCTGCCTCACAGGCGTCTTCTGCTGGCGGTTCCTTACGCCGGCACTGGGCTATCGGAGCGCGGACGCGGAGGATATAAAGGCCATGAAAGCGACTCATACGCAGGCGGCGGAGCCGTTTTTTACGGCGTTGGCGTTTTCCGGAGAGCAGCTGCCCTATGACAGCGCCACCTCGACCTTCTATCTGCCTCTGGATATGGAGACGGACGTATGGGAGAGCGGGGAGCTTAGTTCCCTCGATAAGAGCGTACAGCTCCTTTTTGAGGAGGATATGGCCGACACGGACAAGCAGGAAGCCATCCGGACGGGAAAACCCTTCTGTTTCTATGCAGTAAAGGATGGGGAATACCAGATCTGTCAGGTGGTGGCCACCGGCCTTCCGGTCATTTCCATTGAGACGGCAGAAAGCGCGGACACAGAGGTTTTTGGCGGAAGCGCCTTTTTCTGGGATAATACCACCAAGGTAAACTGGACCTCATCCAGCATTCTGGAGGCCCATATCCGTGGCAATACCAGCCGCATGTATCCGAAGAAGGGGTATAAGCTGACCCTGAAAAAGCAGAAGAAAAGCGGCGATATTGTAGCAGATAAAAAATCTCTGTTCGGCCTGCGTTCGGATGATGAATGGATTCTGAACGCCATGTATACAGATTCTTCCAAGATCCGCGACAAGCTGAACGCGGATCTCTGGAGTGAAATCGGCGCGGTGAGAAGCGATTTCCCAAGCGCTTATTTCGGCACCCGGATGACCTATGTGGAGGTGTTCTTCAACCATGAATACTGGGGACTCTATATGCTGGCGGAGCCGGTGGATTCCAAGCAGCTGAACCGCGCGAAGCTGAACGAGGGAAAGGCGGAGGAGTATTCCTACAAATCCGTAACGCCCCAGACGCTGCCGACAGAGGAACTCCTAAATCAGTCGGAGTACGGTCTGAATCTGGACGGCTATGAGCTGAAGGGCAAGCGGGATACGGTGGGGCGTTCCGA
>CAKROP010000066.1 GCA_934373375.1 uncultured Anaerosacchariphilus sp. | reverse complement strand
ATTTCTTGTTAATCTGGGAATTCTGCTGTTCTCCCTGGGCGTACTGTTCCAGCTGGTGACCCTGCCGGTGGAGTTCTACGCGTCCCATCGGGCAATCCAGATTCTGGGAAATACAGGAATCTTATACGGAGATGAGATTCGGGATACCAGGAAGGTCTTAAGCGCGGCGGCCATGACCTACGTGGCGGCAGCAGCGGCTTCCATCCTGTCTCTGTTACGTCTCCTGATACTCTTTGGAGGAAGAAGAAATCGTGACTAAAGGAACGGATATCCGTGAGCTGGCTCTGGGGATTCTGCTGGAGGTATCTGCAGACGGGGAGTACAGCCATATTGCGCTTCGGAATGTACTGGATAAATACCAGTATCTGGAAAAGCAGGAGCGCGCCTTTTTAACCCGCCTGGTGGAGGGAACTCTCGAGCGGCGGATTGAGCTGGATTACATCATCGATCAGTTTTCCAGTGTAAAAGTAAGGAAACAAAAACCGGTCATCCGGGAGCTTCTTCGGATGTCGGTCTATCAGCTTAAATATATGGACAGCGTGCCGGATTCCGCCGTGTGCAACGAAGCGGTAAAGCTGGCCCAGAAAAAGGGCTTCCGACAGCTGAAGGGCTTTGTAAACGGCGTACTCCGGAACATTGCCCGAAATCTCGGCGAGGTGAAGCTGCCATCGGAGAAAGAGCCGGTGCGCTGCCTGTCTGTGCGCTATTCCATGCCGGAATGGATGGTAAAGGAGTGGCTGACAAGCTACGGGCGGGAGCAGACAGAAACTATGCTGGTAGCCTTTTATGAAAAAGAGCCGCTGACCATCCGGGTAAATAAGAACCGAATCAGCCCGGCAGAATTAAAAAAACGGCTTGAAGCGCGGAATATTCATGTCCAGCCGGCGCCCTACATCGACGGTGCGTTGCAGATGGACGGCTTCGATTATCTGGGCGGCCTCGATGAATTCCGGGAGGGACTGTTCCAGGTACAGGACGTAAGCTCCATGCTGGCAGTAGAAATCGCGGGCGTAAAAGCGGGAGATCACTGCATCGACGTATGCGCGGCCCCCGGCGGCAAGAGCCTGTATCTGGCGGAAAAGGCCGGAGAGACGGGCGGCGTGGACGCAAGAGACCTGACGGACTACAAGGCGGAAATGATTCGGGATAACGCGGAACGGTTAGGCGTGACAAACGTAACAGTGTCCGTGAAGGACGCCTGCGTATATGATGAGGCTTCAAAGGAAAAAGCAGATGTACTGCTGGCGGATCTGCCCTGCTCGGGCTTGGGCGTTCTGTCAAAAAAGACAGACATCAAGTACCGCATGAGTAAGGAACAGCAGCAGGAATTACAGGAGCTTCAGCGGAAGATCTTAAGCACCGCAGAGGCTTACGTGAAGCCCGGCGGAACCCTTGTATACAGCACCTGTACCATCAACCGGGGCGAAAACGAGGAAAATGTCCGCTGGTTTCTGTCCCATTTTCCATACGAGGCGGTATCCCTGGATGACTGCCTGCCAAAGGAGCTTCGGAGCGAAACCACGAAGCAGGGATACTTACAGCTGCTTCCGGGAGTCCATCAGTGCGACGGCTTTTTCATTGCGAAATTCAGAAGGAAAATTGGAAAATAAATATGGAACAGAGAGATATCAAATCCCTGACTCTGGAGGAGCTGAAGGGTGAGCTTCAGGCACACGGGGAAAAAGCCTTCCGGGCAGGTCAGCTCTATAACTGGATGCATGGAAAGCTTGCTTCCGGCTTCGACGAGATGAGCAACCTCTCCAAAAGCTTACGGGAGCTTCTGAAAAACGAATATGAATACACCAATCTGGAGATTGTAGAGGTACAGCGATCCCGGCTGGACGGAACATGCAAATACCTGTTTCGCCTCGCTGACGGCAATGTGATCGAGAGTGTCCTGATGCGCTATCATCACGGCAATTCCGTCTGCATCTCCTCCCAGGTAGGCTGCCGCATGGGCTGTCGCTTCTGCGCATCCACCATCGGCGGTGTGGTGCGCTCCTTAAAGCCCTCGGAGATGCTGGATCAGATTTACCGGATCCAGAAGGACAGCGGCGAGCGCGTCTCCAACGTGGTGGTCATGGGAACCGGAGAACCGCTGGATAATTACGATAACCTGCTTCGTTTTATCCGGCTTTTGACGGATGAAAACGGACTGAACATCAGCCAGCGGAATCTGACAGTCTCCACCTGTGGTATCGTGCCGCGGATCCGTCAGCTGGCGGATGAGAATCTGGCGATTACCCTGGCACTGTCGCTTCATGCAGTGACACAGGAAAAGCGTGCGGAACTGATGCCCATTGCCAATAAGTATCCTTTGTCGGAGGTGTTGGATGCCTGTGCGTATTATCATCAGAAAACCGGGCGTCGGATGACCTTCGAGTACAGCCTGGTAGGCGGCGTGAACGATCACCCGGAGGACGCGAGGCGTCTTGCGGCTCTGGCGAAACCCATTCACAGTCATATAAACCTGATTCCTGTAAATCCGGTGACAGAGCGGAGCTTTGTGCAGCCGAAAAAAGAGGTCATCGGTAATTTCAAAAAGGAACTTGAAAAATACGGGATAAATGTTACTATTAGAAGAGAAATGGGCCGCGATATCGACGGCGCCTGCGGACAGCTGCGCAGACGTTATCTGAAAAGCGGAGAACCCGGAGAGGAGGGATCAGATGCTGAAAGCCTGGGGCATGAAGGACATCGGGAAATGCCGTGAGATCAATCAGGACTATATTTTCGTATCGGAAGAGCCCATCGGAAACCTTCCGAACCTGTTTCTGGTAGCGGACGGCATGGGCGGCCACAAAGCTGGCGATCTGGCCTCTGAATATACGGTGGCGAAGGTACAGGAAGCGGTGTCCAAGAGTATGCAGACCATTCCCTATCAGATTCTGAAGGGCGCGTTCCAATATGCGAACCAGAAGCTTTTGGAGAAGGCGGGAGAGTCGGACAGCTACACGGGCATGGGAACCACGCTGGTGGCGGCGACGGTGAAGAACGACGCGGTCTACGTGGTAAATGTGGGCGACAGCCGCCTGTATAAAATCGGCGATAAGATCGAACAGATCACAGAGGATCATTCCCTGGTAGAAGAAATGGTCCGCATGGGAGAGATTTCAAAGGAACAGGCACGAAATCATCCCGACAAAAATATTATTACGAAAGCAATGGGCGTGTCGGACACGGTGGAGCCGGATTATTTCGACACAGATCTTCAAAAGGGCGAATGTCTTCTGATGTGCTCGGACGGTTTGACAAACATGGTCAGCGACCGGCAGATCAAAGAGATCGTGGAGCTGCGCACCGATCTGGAATCCTGTGCGAAGGAGCTTATAAGAGCAGCCAACCAGAACGGCGGAAGAGATAACATTGCTGTCGTATTAATAGAGCGCGTATAAAAATTCGGTTCAGCCTGAAGCACTTGCTGCTGAAGGCGTAAGAAAGTGATTCAGGGGTGCAAAATCCCATCGGCGAAGCCGATTTTAAATGGATTTTGCATCTTAACTGTGAAGGAACTGAACAGTTAAGAAGAGGTGAAATTATGGTAAGAATTGGAATGTTTTTAGGAGACCGCTACGAGATTCTGGAGAAAATCGGATCCGGCGGAATGGCAGAGGTCTTTAAAGGAAAGGATCATAAGCTGAACCGTTTTGTGGCGGTAAAGGTACTGAAGGATGAGTTTGTGGAGGATAAGAATTTTGTCCGCAAATTTAAAGAGGAGGCCCAGGCTGCTGCGGCGCTGGCCCATCCGAATATCGTGAATGTCTACGACGTGGGAGACGAGCAGAATATCTTCTACATCGTCATGGAGCTGGTAGAGGGCATCACCCTGAAGACTTATATCGAAAAGAAAGGGCGTCTGACGGTGAAGGAGGCCACCAGTATTGCCATTCAGGTGGCGTCAGGTCTGGAGATTGCCCATAACAATCAGATTGTACACCGGGATATTAAGCCCCAGAATATTATCATTTCCCGGGAGGGCAAGGTGAAGGTGACTGATTTCGGTATCGCCAAATCCATCTCTTCCAATACGAATACGGCGGACGCCATGGGATCTGTACACTATACGTCCCCGGAGCAGGCCAGAGGTGGTTACAGCGACGCCAAGAGCGACATTTACTCTCTGGGTATCGTCATGTACGAGATGGTGACCGGACGGGTGCCCTTCGATGGGGAGACCACGGTGGTGGTAGCGGTGAAGCACCTGCAGGAGGATATCGTATCCCCCAGAGTCTACGCTTCCGATGTGCCGGTGAGTCTGGAACATATTATCCTGAAATGTACGGAGAAGAGCCCGGATCGCCGTTATGCCAATGCGGCGGAGCTCATCGCGGATCTGAAGCAGTCCCTGCTTACGCCGGATGTGAATTTTATCAAGGAAATCGTGCCGGATGGAGCCAAGACCGTAGCCATCACCCGGGATGAGATTTCGAAAATTAAGCGGGAGACCGGCCGGATTCCGGCGGCTGCCGACGACGCGGAGTCCAAGTACGCTTATCTGGATCGCCTGAACGCGGAAAAGGATGAGGACTATGACGACGAAGATTATGAGGATGACGGGGACTACGAAGACGAAGATTACGAGGATGACGGGTACGATGAGGATTATGACGACGGAAAACGCGGTAAAGGCGGAATCTTCGGCTTTTTGAAAAAAGATAAGAAGAAAAAAGAAGCAGACGAGGACGAGGATGAGGATGACGAAGACAATGATGGCATCCTAGATCCGAAGATGGAGAAGATCATGACCATCGGCGGTATTGTAGCCGCGATCATCATTGTAATTATCCTGGCGGTTATCATCGGCAAGGTGCTGGGCTTCGGCAAGGGATCCAGTAATAAGAACACCGATGATACGGAGATTGCGGACGTTCTGAATGAGGAAGTAGAGGTTCCGAGTCTCTTAGGGTTAAGCTATTCCGAGGCAAAGGATGAGCTGAACAAGCTGGGTCTGGGTATCAAGCTTGGCGAGACCAAGTCTTCGGATCAGTATGACGCGGGCCAGATCATCAGCCAGAGCGAGGAAGCTGGTACGAAGGTGGATCCGAATACTACAATTATCGTAGACGTATGCGGTGACGGGGAAAAGGTAGAAGTGCCCGATGTGAAGGGGTACAGCCAGGCAAAGGCCGAGAGCGCGCTGAAGGCGCTGGGACTGACGGTGGATATTACCGAGGTGGCCAGCGAGGATGTGGCGGCAGGAAAGGTTATCTCCACTTCTCCGGCTGCAGGCAAGAAGATTGACAAGAGCGGCGTGGTAACCGTTGTAGTCAGCAAGGGCAAGGAAGAGGAGCAGCAGATAGAGGTTCCGGCCATCACCGGCAAGACTGAGGCCAAGGCCAAGGAGCTTCTGAAGGCGGCAGGACTGGCTTCCGGCCAGGCTTCCCAGGAGTTCAGCGATACGGTGGAAGAGGGACAGATTATTTCCCAGAGCCCGAAGGCAGGTACCAAGGTGGATAAGGACAGCAAGGTAAGCTATGTCATCAGTAAGGGTAAGGAAAATAAGGACGTCTATATCGGCAACTACAGTGGCATGAGCGAGTCCGAGGCCACAAGCAAGGCTCAGGGCAAGGGACTTAAAGTAGTTGTGGATTATGAATACAGCAGTTCTGTGGCCAGCGGACAGGTAACACGTACCGAGCCGGGTAACGGAACTACGGTACAGGCCGGAAGTACCATCAAGATCTGGGTAAGTAAGGGTGTTGAGAGTGTAAGTGTTCCGGATCTGTCCGGTATGAATGCTTCCCAGGCGCAGACAGCACTGTCATCGGTAGGCCTGACCCTGGGCGGAACGACCACGGGTACGGCAGCGCCCAGTGAAGGAGATTCAGGACGTATCTACGACTGGAGCTCCAAGGGTTCCTCTGTATCAAAGGGAACCGCCATCAGCATTACCGTATACGGAGCTTATGTGGCTCCGACGCCGGAACCGACCCCGACTCCGTCTACTCCTTCCGAGGGCGGAGAAGGTAATACACAGTAACCATAACCGAAAGCAGAATTTACATGCAGGGAAAGATAGTAAAAGGGATTGCCGGATTCTACTACGTTCACGTGGCGGAATCCGGTATCTATGAATGTAAAGCAAAAGGAGCCTTCCGCAATCAGAAGGTGAAGCCCCTGGTGGGCGACAATGTCCGGCTGGAAGTGCTGGATGAAGAACAGAAAAAGGGTAACATTGAGGAAATACTGCCCCGGAAAAATGAGCTGATCCGCCCGGCGGTAGCCAATATCGACCAGGCGCTGGTCATCTTTGCGGCGGCGAAGCCAAAGCCAAACTTCAATCTGCTGGATCGGTTCCTGATCCTGATGCAGTACCAGAAGGTTCCGGCTGTGGTCTGCTTCAACAAGCAGGATATGGTAGACGCGGAAGAATTACAGCTTCTTAAGAACACCTACGAGAGCGCAGGCTATCCGGTGATGTTCACCAGCGTGGCGAAGGAGGAGGGCATCACAGCCATCCGGGAACTTCTGAAGGGAAAGACCACCACCGTGGCAGGTCCCTCCGGAGTGGGAAAGTCGTCCCTCATCAATCTCCTGTTCCCGGGAGCAGGCATGGAGACCGGCGATATCAGCCGGAAGATCGAGCGGGGAAAGCACACCACCCGCCATTCGGAGCTCTTTGCGCTGGATGAGGACACCTTTATCTGCGATACGCCGGGCTTCAGCTCCATTTACCTGCCGGAGATGGAGAAGGAGGAGCTGGGAATTTATTTCCCGGAGTTCGTAAAATACGAACCCTTCTGCCGATTCCAGGGCTGCGCCCATATCCATGAGCCGGGCTGTGGCGTCAAGGATGCGCTGGAGGAGAAGAAGATCAGCCCTATAAGATACGAAAATTATAAACTTCTGTATGAGGAGTTGAAGGATAAGAGGAGGTATTAGTTATGATCAACAAGCTGTCCCCGTCCATTCTGGCCGCAGATTTTGCAGCGCTGGGAGAGGACATCAGAAAAGCGGAGGAAGCAGGCGCGGAGTATCTGCACATCGATGTGATGGACGGACATTTTGTGCCGAGCTTGTCTCTGGGCTTTCCTGTCATTGAAGCCATCCGGAAAAAGTCTGTGGCAGTCTTCGACGTGCATCTGATGATGGACAACCCGGACCAGTATATCAAGGCCTTTGCCGAGGCAGGCGCGGATATTCTGACTGTCCATGCGGAGGTCTGCCCCCATCTGAACCGCACCATCGCTGCGATTAAGGAAAATGGCATGAAGGCCTGCGTAGCCCTGAATCCGTCCACACCCTTAAGCGCTTTGGATTATATTCTGGAGGATCTGGACATGGTACTTCTGATGACCGTCAACCCGGGCTTCGGCGGACAGAAGTATATCGAGAGCTGTACGGCCAAGATCCGCGATCTCCGCAAAATGATGGAGGCCCGCGGCCTGGAGATTGACATCGAAGTAGACGGCGGCATCAAGCTGAACAATGTGCAGACTGTTCTGGACGCAGGTGCCAATATCATCGTGGCCGGTTCCGCGGTATTTGGCGGTGACATCGAGAAGAATGTGACAGATTTTATGAAAATATTGGGTGAAGCATGAAGACAGTAATTATCAGCGGGGGCAGAATCGATCGCGATTTTGCCCTGTCTTTTTTGGAAAATGAAACCTTTGATCAGTGGATCGCGGTGGATAACGGACTGCGCTTCTGCTATGACAATCAGATAAAGCCCACCTGGATTGTGGGTGACTTTGACACGGCGGCGCCGGAGCTGGTGGAATATTACCAGACACAGACCGATATTCCCATCCGCCGGTTCAATCCGGTGAAGGATTCCACAGACAGTCAGATCGCCATAGAGCTGGCCCTGGAGCTGGGAAGCAGTGAAATTACGCTCCTTGGCGGAACGGGCACCCGTATGGACCATGTGCTGGGCAATATCCAGAGCCTGATGCTGGCAAAGAAAAAGGGCGTGTCCTGTGTCATTCTGGATGAATACAACCGGATTCGGCTGATTGACGGGGAGACGAGGCTGAAGAAATCAGAGCAGTACGGTAAGTATGTGTCCCTGCTCCCTCTGACTACCGAGGTCACCGGCGTGGATCTGACCGGTTTTAAGTTTAATCTGACCGGTCACACCTTTACCAGCACCGGAAGTGCAGGACTTGGCGTCAGCAATGAAATTATCGAAGATACTGCGGAAATCCGCGTAAAATCCGGAATTTTTGTGTTAATCGAGTCCCGGGACGTTCCGAAACGATCCTAAATATCTGAAAAAAGCAACAGAAATACAGAGTGTAATGCTGGGTTGTCTGCACCCTGGGAGCATTTCGAAATGGAGATTCATGGAAATGATATGGGAATATCGTAAAAATGTCGAAAAACTGCGGAATATGTTTGTACATAATTAACAAAAAAATGGGCAGACTAGCCTGCAGACGAAATATTTCGGCAGGGATTGACAAAGGAAAGACTTGCTGTCATAATACGTCCATCAAAGCAAAAGCGCTTTGAACTAGACTTTGAATTCGTATTCAGGCCTAAAGGAGTGAAAGAAAATGCAGACAAAAAAGATTAAGCTGAACGCAACAGAGGACGTAAAGGAGTTTGTACAGGGCGCAAGCAAGTGCGATTTTGATGTGGATGTTTATTACAACCGCATCCTCATCGACGCCAAGTCCATTCTCGGCGTGCTGAGCATGGATCTGAATCAGATTCTGACTGTGAAATGTCATGGTGAGAACGGCGATTTTGATCGGGTGCTGGCAAAATTTGCAATAGCTTAAAACTAACCGATAAAAGAATACGGCGACAGAAGAAGGAGTCTTCGGCATCCCTGGGATGCCGGAGACTCCTTCTTTGTTATCAGGGGCCGTTGCCGGGGCTTGCGATCCGGCATTTTTTATTTCGGTAATTTTACAGGAGCATGCGGCTGTGCTACAATATATTTCTAGAGAACAGAGGGTGGTGAAAGCC
>CAKROP010000065.1 GCA_934373375.1 uncultured Anaerosacchariphilus sp. | reverse complement strand
ACAGCCAGCTCTTCCTCTGACTGAGCCTTGCTCATGCCCTTCTTGATACCATGGTTGATACACGGAGCATAAGCGATGATCAGGGATGGTCCCGGATATGCCTCTGCCTCTGCGATAGCCTTTACGCACTGGTTGTAATCAGCACCCATAGCGATGGAAGCAACATATACATAGCCATAGCTCATAGCGATGGAAGCCATATCCTTCTTCTTAACGTCCTTACCGCCTGCAGCGAACTGTGCGATAGCACCGGTCTGGGTAGACTTGGATGCCTGTCCGCCTGTGTTGGAATATACCTCGGTATCGAATACCATGATGTTGATGTCCTTGCCGCTTGCAAGTACGTGGTCAACGCCGCCGAAGCCGATATCGTATGCCCAGCCGTCTCCACCGAAGATCCACTGAGACTTCTTAGCCAGGAAGTCCTTATCCTTCAGGATCTCCTTTGCTGCGTCGCATCCGCAAGCTTCCAGAGCTGCTACCAGCTTATCAGTAGCTGCGCCGTTGGTAGCGCCTACGGTGTAAGTATCCAGCCACTCCTGTGCTGCTGCCTTTACATCATCGCTGGCCTTCTCCATAAGAGCCTCAACCTTAGCCTTCAGTCCGCCTCTGACAGCGTTCTGAGCCAGGCTCATACCATAACCGAACTCAGCCGCATCCTCGAACAGGGAGTTGGACCATGCAGGACCCTGACCCTTCTGGTTTACGGTGTACGGTGTGGACGGTGAGGAGTTACCCCAGATAGAGGAGCATCCTGTCGCATTTGCGATGTACATTCTGTCACCGAACAGCTGTGTGATCAGCTTTGCGTACGGTGTCTCGCCGCAGCCGCCGCATGCGCCTGAGAACTCAAGCAGCGGAGTCTTGAACTGGCTTCCCTTTACGGTAGCCGGCTTGAACTTCTCGATTACATCGGTCTTCTCCGGCAGGGTTACTGCGTAGTCGAAGCCCTTCTGCTCTGCGATATTTGCTTCCATGTTCTCCATAGCCAGTGCCTTCGCACCCTTCTTACCCGGGCAGACATTTACACAGGAGCCGCATCCGGTACAGTCAAGTGCGGATACTACCATAGAGAACTTGTAATCTGCCATACCAGTCATCGGAACAACCTTCATGGTCTCCGGAGCTGCAGCTGCCTCAGCCTCTGTCAGGGCTACCGGACGGATAACTGCGTGCGGGCAGACATAGGAACAACGGTTACACTGGATACAGTTCTCCGGATTCCATACCGGGATATCTACTGCAATACCACGCTTCTCGTAAGCAGAGGAACCGCTCGGTGTGGTGCCGTCTACATAATCCTTGAATGCGGATACGGGCAGGCTGTTGCCTTCCTGTGCGTTTACCTTTGCCTGAATGTCATTTACGAAGTTTACAACGTCGCCGCGGCCATTCTCAGCATGTGTGAAGTCCAGTCCCTCGTCAGCTGCATTCTTCCAGCTCTCCGGAACAGTAATCTCAATAACCTGCTTAGCTCCTGCGTCGATAGCGTCATAGTTCATCTGAACGATAGCGTCACCCTTTCTGCCATAGGTAGCCTTTGCAGCAGCCTTCATCAGCTCGATAGCCTGCTCCTCCGGGATGATGTTCGCCAGCTTGAAGAATGCAGACTGCAGAACGGTGTTGATACGTCCGCCCAGTCCGATCTCCTTACCAATCTTAATACCATCAATCACATAGAACTTGATGTTGTGGTTTGCGATAAAGCTCTTTACCTGACCCGGCAGATGCTTCTCGATAGCTTCCATATCCCACGGGCAGTTCAGCAGGAAGGTACCGCCGTCTACCAGCTCCTGTACCATGTTGTACTTACGTACATAGGACGGGTTGTGGCATGCTACAAAGTTTGCCTTGTGAATCAGGTATGTAGACTTGATCGGGCTCTTACCGAAACGAAGGTGGGACATGGTCACACCGCCGGACTTCTTGGAGTCATAATCGAAGTAAGCCTGAGCGTACATGTCGGTGTTGTCACCGATGATCTTGATGGAGTTCTTGTTCGCACCTACAGTACCGTCAGCACCCAGTCCCCAGAACTTGCAGTTGATGGTTCCTGCCGGAGTGGTTACCAGCGGAGCGCCTGTCTCAAGAGAAAGTCCGGTTACATCATCTACGATACCGATGGTGAACTTCTGCTTGGTATCATTCTTGTATACAGCAACGATCTGTGCCGGTGTGGTATCCTTGGATCCCAGTCCGTAACGGCCTGTGAATACCGGTGTATCGTTGAATTTGGTTCCCTTCAGGGCTGCTACTACATCCAGGTACAGCGGCTCGCCAAGAGCGCCCGGCTCCTTGGTTCTGTCAAGAACGGTAATCTTCTTTACGCTCTCCGGGATAGCTGCTACCAGTGCCTCTGCGCTGAACGGACGGTACAGACGTACCTTTACAACGCCGACCTTCTCGCCTGCTGCTACCAGATAGTCGATGGTCTCTTCGATGGTATCGCATACAGAACCCATAGCTACGATCACGTGCTCTGCGTCTGCTGCTCCGTAGTAGTTGAACAGCTTGTAGTCTGTTCCTATCTTCTCATTTACTTTGTCCATGTACTCCTGTACGATAGCCGGCATAGCATCGTAGTAGGGGTTACATGCCTCTCTTGCCTGGAAGAAGATATCCGGGTTCTGTGCAGAACCTCTCTGGCAGGGATGGTTCGGGTTCAGGGCATTCTTTCTGAACGCGTCGATGGCATCCATGTCAACCATATCCTTCAGATCCTCGTAATCCCATGTCTCGATCTTCTGGATCTCGTGAGATGTACGGAATCCGTCGAAGAAGTTGATGAACGGAATCTTACCCTTGATCGCTGCGCAGTGTGCAACCGGAGTCAGGTCCATAACTTCCTGTACGCTGGACTCACAGAGCATTGCAACACCGGTCTGACGACAGGCATATACGTCGGAATGGTCACCGAAGATGGACAGTGCGTGGCTTGCAAGTGCACGAGCGGATACGTTGAATACGCCCGGAAGCTGCTCACCAGCTACTTTGTAAAGGTTCGGGATCATCAGAAGAAGTCCCTGGGATGCTGTGAAGGTAGTAGTCAGAGCACCTGCTGCCAGAGATCCGTGAACAGCACCTGCTGCTCCTGCCTCAGACTGCATCTCGGTTACCTGTACGGTATGTCCGAAGAGATTGGTTCTTCCCTGTGTAGCCCACTCGTCAGTAGCTTCTGCCATAACAGATGACGGTGTAATCGGATAGATAGCCGCAACATCAGAATACGCATATGATACATGCGCTGCTGCATGGTTTCCATCCATGGTCTTCATTTTTCTAGCCATGATATTTCCTCCTTATTTTATCAGCCCTGGCAAGGCATTTTTGATATCTTCATACATAGCTGATTGTAACATATTGACCGGCTGTTGTCCATTTGAATGTTGTATTTTTTGATGTACATTTGCGGATTCTGAGAATTTTTGTTGTACATTGTCACGATATTTTTTCCGCATAGCAGACAGCTTTTTCTGTCTCTTATTGTCCGGTTCTGTCTTTCCCATATTTTTCCTTGATTTGTTTGGATTTGTATGGTATTGTGAATTTATCGCACAGGATACCGGATTTCTGACGATTCCTGTATAAAACGTAATGAAAGAGAGATTCCCGAATGACTGATGAATATTATGATCTGATTTATGATAAGGCGCACTCCTACGGAATTGCGGAAGGGAAGGCAGAATGTATTCTGGAGACCCTGTCCGATTACGGAGAAGTACCCTTACGGATCCGCGAGCAGATTCTGACCCAGCGAAACAGCGCGCAGCTGAACCGGTGGTTTTCGCTGGCCCGGCAGGTACATACCATAGACGCCTTTATAAACCGGATGTAAGCGAAGTGTCGCGGCACTCCCCTTATTTCTTCCGGATCGCAAAACAGCGTGTTATCAGAAATGAGATAACACGCTGTCTCTTTTTATCTTACGCCGGACTACTCGTCCAACGCCTCTTTCATTTTATCAAAAAAGCCTTTCTTTCCTTTACCCGGCTTCTCCGGATTTTTGCCGTTCACGATATCGTCGTAAGCGCGCAGAGCTTCTTTTGCGTCCTTGCTTAAGTCTGTCGGTACCTGAACCTCCAATGTTACATAGTGATCGCCGCGGGTATTCTTATTGCGCAGGGACGGTACTCCCTTGCCCTTTAAGCGCACGCGCGTATCGGTCTGGGTTCCGGCCTTCACGTCATACTCCACCTCACCGTCTACGGTCTTGATGCGGACGGTTCCTCCAAGAGCCGCTGTAGCGAAGCTGATGGGCGCTGTGGAATAGATATTCATATCCTGCCGCTGGAAAATCGGGTGACGGGCCACGATAACCTCAACCAGCAGATCGCCTCTGGGACCGCCATTGACGCCCGGCTCTCCCTTTCCACGGATACGGATGCTCTGACCGTTGTCGATACCTGCCGGTACCGTAACCGAAATCTTTTTCTTGCTGGCAATATAACCGGTACCATAGCAATCCGGACACTTTTCTTTGATGATTTTACCGGTTCCGTTACAATCCGGACAGGGGCGCACGTTCTGCACCATGCCGAACATGGACTGCTGGGTGTATACCACCTGTCCCTTGCCGCCGCATTTCGGACAGGTCACCGGGGAGGTACCCGGCTTCGCGCCGGTTCCATGGCAGCTGCTGCACTCATCCTTCAAAGTCAGCTCGATCTCCTTATCACAGCCAAAAACTGCTTCCTCGAAGGTCACGCGTACCTGGGTACGTAGGTTCGCGCCCTGCATGGGGCCATTGTTGGCACGTCTGCTGCGACCGCCGCCGAAGAGATCACCGAAGATGTCTCCAAAGATATCTCCCATATCCGCGCCATTGAAATCAAAGCCGCCATAGCCGCCCGCACCGCCTGCGCCTCCTTCAAAGGCCGCATGGCCAAACTGGTCATACTGACGTCTCTTATCCGGATCGCTTAAGACTGCGTACGCCTCGGAAGCCTCTTTGAATTTCACTTCCGCTTCTTTATCGCCGGGGTTCATATCCGGGTGGTATTTCTTTGCCAACTGACGGTACGCCTTCTTAATAGTGGCGTCGTCCGCGTTCTTATCTACGCCCAGAACCTCGTAGTAATCTCTCTTCTGCTCTGCCATTTTTTCTATCTTCCTTTATACCTTTTCTCAATTGCTTTGCGGCAAAATCCAAGAAAGGCTCATGAAGAGCCTTTCTTGGATTCTATTTTCAAGCCTGCCTTTCAATATAGCGCAACGCCCATTTTCTGTCAAGCCTGATTCTTTTTATTAAACCTCTCTGTAGTCGCCGTCTACGACATCGTCAGAAGCGCCTGCACCTGTTCCGGCACCTGCTCCCATATCCGGTCCTGCCTGGCCTGCCGCACCCTGTGCTGCCTGTGCCTGCTCATAAACCTTTGCGAATACCTTCTGTGCCGCGTTCATCAGCTTTTCCTTGCCGTTCTTCAGTTCGTCAAGGTCTGCGTCAGAGATATCTGCCTGATCCTTGGTTCTCTCCAGAACTGCCTTCAGGGAAGTAAGCTCTGCCTCTACTGCGGACTTGTCAGCCGGGTCAACCTGAGCGCCGACCTCTTCCAGTGCCTTCTCTGTCTGGAATACCATGGAGTCTGCGTCGTTTCTCGCGTCGATAGCCTCTTTCCGCTTCTTATCCTGAGCCTCGAACTCAGCAGCTTCCTTCACTGCCTTGTCGATATCGCTGTCGGACATGTTGGAGCCGGCGGTGATGGTGATATGCTGCTCCTTGCCGGTGCCCAGATCCTTTGCGGATACATTTACGATACCGTTTGCATCGATATCGAAGGTAACCTCAATCTGCGGAACACCACGTCTTGCAGGCGGAATTCCATCCAGACGGAACTGGCCGAGGGACTTGTTGTCCTTTGCGAACTGACGCTCACCCTGTACGACGTTGATGTCTACTGCGGTCTGGTTGTCAGCTGCGGTAGAGAAGATCTGGCTCTTCTTGGTCGGGATGGTGGTGTTACGCTCAATCAGACGGGTTGCGATACCGCCCATGGTCTCGATGGACAGAGACAGCGGAGTTACATCCAGAAGCAGGATGTCGCCTGCGCCTGCGTCGCCTGCCAGCTTACCACCCTGAATGGAAGCACCGATGGCTACACACTCATCCGGGTTCAGAGTCTTGCTGGGCTCATGGCCGGTCAGCTGTTTTACCTTATCCTGTACGGCCGGAATACGTGTGGAACCGCCTACCAGCAGTACCTTGCCAAGCTCTGCGGCTGTGATGCCTGCATCCTTCAGCGCTGCCTGAACCGGTCCTGCGGTACGCTCAACCAGGTCATGGGTCAGCTCGTCGAATTTCGCTCTTGTCAGGTTCATATCGAAGTGCTTCGGTCCCTCAGCAGTTGCTGTAATGAACGGAAGGTTGATGTTGGTTGTGGTTGCGCTGGAAAGCTCTTTCTTCGCCTTCTCAGCTGCCTCTTTCAGTCTCTGCATTGCCATCTTGTCGCCGGACAGGTCTACACCCTCGGTACGCTTGAACTCGGCAAGCATGTAATCTACAACCTTCTTATCGAAGTCGTCGCCGCCCAGACGGTTGTCGCCTGCGGTAGCCAGAACCTCAATAACGCCGTCGCCAATCTCGATGATAGATACATCGAAGGTACCGCCGCCCAGGTCGTATACCATGATCTTCTGCTCTTTCTCATTGTCCAGGCCGTATGCCAGTGCCGCAGCGGTCGGCTCGTTGATGATACGCTTTACATCCAGGCCTGCAATCTTACCTGCATCCTTGGTTGCCTGTCTCTGTGCGTCGTTGAAGTATGCCGGTACGGTAATAACTGCCTCGGTAACCTTCTCGCCCAGATAGTTCTCTGCGTCTGCTTTCAGCTTCTGCAGGATCATAGCGGAAATCTCCTGCGGAGTGTACTGCTTTCCGTCGATGTTTACTTTGTGGTCGGTACCCATCTCTCTCTTAATAGAAGAAATGGTCTTCTCGGAGTTGGTAACTGCCTGACGCTTTGCCGGCTCGCCTACCAGTCTCTCACCGGTCTTTGTGAATGCCACGATAGACGGTGTGGTTCTTGCTCCTTCTGTATTTGCGATAACTACGGGCTTACCACCCTCCATAACTGCTACGCAGCTGTTTGTTGTTCCTAAGTCGATACCAATAATCTTGCTCATAATAGAGACCTCCTCATTTATTCTGATTGTAAAATGTAATTTCTTAGTTCGCTACTTTTACCATGCTGTGACGGATTACCGTATCCTTGTACATGTAACCCTTCTGGAATTCCTCGGCTACTACATTTTCACCAAGTTCTTCATCCTCCACGTGCATCACTGCGTTGTGGTAATTCGGATCGAATTCCCCGCCTACTGCCGCGATGGGTTCTACACCCAGATCGGTCAGAGTGGTCATCAGCTGGCTGTATATCTTATCCATACCTACGATGACCGGATTTTCTTTCTGATCCTCGGGTACAGATGCAAGACCGCGTTCAAAATTGTCTACCACCGGAAGGATTTTCTCGATGACATCCCGGGCTCCCACTTCATACATGTGGGACTTCTCCTTCTCGGTTCTCTTTCGGAAGTTATCGAATTCAGCCATCTGACGCTTTACGCGATCCTCCAGCTCCTCGATTTTCTCTTCCATCTTGTCTTTTTTCTTTTTCTTCTTCAGCATCTCAGGCTCCTCGACCGCTTCTGTCTCCTCCGGTTTCTCGCCGCCGGTGCTTTCTTTTTCTTCGGAAGCTTCTGCTGCTTTCACAGTTTCTTCTTCCTTTGCTTCTTCATTCTGAAGCTCTTCATTTTTGATTTCCTGTTCCACGGGTTTTTGCCCCTTTCTATTTCTTATTTCTATTGTAAATCTCGTCCAGCTGCTCGGTCAGGGTCTTCAGCGTCTTCAATACATTCTCATAATCCATCCGCTTGGGACCGATGATTCCGATGGTTCCCTGCAGGCCCTCGCCCAATTCGTAAGTAGCGGTGACTACACTGCAGTCCTTCATGGACTGTATGGGTGTCTCCTGTCCGATGTAAACCTGGATGCCTTTGTTATCGCTGTTCTCCAGTGTCTGATTTACCAGGTCGGACAACTGCTGCTTTTCCTCGAAGGTGCTGATCAGCTCGCTTGCTTTGCCGTTATCGGAAAGCTCTGGATAGCGGAAGATGTTGGTCGCTCCGGAGGTATATATCTCTACCTCGTCCTCGGAGTGGATGACTTCTGCCACCGCATCGATGACGCTGCCCACCAGCTCGCTGTGGATACCTGCCTGCTCCTTCAGATTCTGAATCATCGCCAGATTGATTTCTTCTATAGATAAGCCATTCAGGACACTGTTCAACAGGATATTCAGCTTCAGGACTGTCTCCTGGTCAAGCTCCTCGGTCACGTCGATGACCTTGTTGCGAACGATGTTTCCTTCTATCATAATAACTGTAAGGATCTGCGTCGCGTTGACTTTGGAGAGCTGGATGAACTTCAGCTTGTTCCTGTGATAGGTGGGGGCGGATACCATGGTGGCATAGTTGGTATTAGCTGCCAGAACTTTTACCACCTGCTACAATACCTGCTCCATCTTATCGGTTCGATCAATCATCAGGTCTTTCAGTTCCTGTACCTCGTGATTCTTCTCTTCCAGAATACGATCCACGTATAAGCGGTATCCTTTATCGGAAGGAATTCGTCCGGCTGAGGTATGGGGCTGCACGATGTAACCCATCTCCTCCAGGTCTGACATTTCATTTCGAATCGTCGCGGAGCTCAGATTCAAATCTGAGTATTTGGAAATGGTTCTGGAACCTACCGGCTCGCCTGTCTCCATATAGTTTCGGATGATTGCCTGCAGGATTTTCTGTTTTCTCTCATCCAGTTCCATTTCGTTCACCTCTTCTTTACTGGTTTCTTTTCATTTCTTTGTTGCTTTTTTGTCTATTAGCACTCGGCCCTCTTGAGTGCTAACATTAAGATAGCACTACGT
>CAKROP010000064.1 GCA_934373375.1 uncultured Anaerosacchariphilus sp. | reverse complement strand
GTTGTCGCCAGCGGGCGCTGCTTCTGAAGTCTCACCGTCTGCGGACTTGGATGCGGCTCCGCCCAGGGTCTTCATGGTCGGGAACAGCAGTACGTCGCGGATAGCTGCGGAGTCTGTCAGCAGCATGCACATACGGTCGATACCGAAGCCGATTCCGCCTGTGGGCGGCATACCGATCTCCAGAGCGTTCATGAAGTCCTCGTCAGTGGTGTTCGCCTCGTCGTCGCCCTGCGCCAGCAGCTCCTCCTGAGCCTTGAAACGCTCGCGCTGGTCAATCGGGTCGTTCAGCTCGGAGTAAGCGTTGGCCATCTCCCAGCCGTTCATGAAGAACTCGAAACGCTCTACGTATTCCGGATTCTCCGGCTTCTTCTTGGTCAGCGGAGAAATCTCAATCGGATGATCCATAACGAAGGTCGGCTGAAGCAGGTGCTCCTCTACGAATTCCTCGAAGAACAGATTCAGGATATCGCCCTTCTTATGGCGCTCCTCGAACTCTACATTGTGCTCCTTCGCTGCGGCGCGGGCCTCCTCCAGAGTATGAATCTCGTTCCAGTCTACGCCGGAATATTTCTTGACAGCATCTACCATGGTGATACGCTCAAAGGGCTTACTCAGATCCATCTCAATGCCGTTGTATACAATCTTTGTGGTTCCCAGCACATCCTGTGCCACGGTACGGTACAGTTTCTCGGTCAGATCCATCATGCCGTGATAATCGGTGTACGCCTGATAGAGCTCCATCAATGTGAACTCCGGATTGTGACGGGTATCGCAGCCCTCATTACGGAATACACGGCCAATCTCGTATACACGCTCCAGACCGCCCACGATCAGACGCTTCAGGTACAGTTCCAGGGAAATACGAAGCTTGAAGTCCTCGTCCAGCGCGTTGGAATGTGTGATAAAGGGACGCGCTGCGGCGCCGCCTGCATTGGCTACCAGAAGGGGAGTCTCCACCTCCATGAAGCCCTGTCCGTCCAGATAACGGCGGATGCTGCTGATAATTCTGGAACGCTTGATAAAGGTATCCTTCACGTCGCTGTTCATGATCAGGTCGGTGTAACGCTGACGATAACGCACGTCGGTATTAGTCAGGCCATGGAACTTCTCCGGAAGAATCTGCAGACTCTTGCTGAGCAGTGTCACATCATTTACATGGATGGAGATCTCGCCGGTCTTGGTGCGGAATACCTCGCCGGTGATGCCAACGATATCGCCGATATCATATTTCTTGAAATCCTTATACTCTTCCTCGCCCACGTTGTCTCTGGCCACATAGCACTGGATATTGCCCTTCAGATCCTGCACATTGCAGAAGGAAGCCTTACCCATGACACGCTTGGACATCATACGTCCGGCGATGGTTACGATCTTACCCTCCAGAGCGTCAAAATCGTCCTTGACCTCCTGGCTGTGATGTGTCACGTCAAATTTGGTAATCTGGAACGGATCCTTTCCCCGCTCCTGCAGGTCAGCCAGCTTCTCCCGGCGAACCTTCAACAGCTGATTGATATCCTGCTCCTGTCCGTTCTGATTCTTCTGTTCTCCCATTCCTGTACTCCTCTCGTATGCCGATTACTTGGATCTCTGGATCTCAAGTACCTTATATTCAATCTCTCCTGCCTGTGTTTCAACCTTAATGGTATCGCCTACGCGTGCGCCAATCAGAGCTTTTCCTACCGGAGACTCATTGGAAATCTTACCATTCAGGCTGTTTGCCTCAGAGGAACCTACCAGCTTGAACTCCTCTTCCTCGTCGTATTCCACATCCAGAACCTTTACCACGCAGCCTACGCTGATCTTGTCCAGATCTACCTCGTCCTCTACGACAACCTCTGCATTTTTCAAAATTTTCTCGATCTGCTCGATTCTGGCCTCGATATCACGCTGCTCGTCCTTTGCTGCGTCGTACTCGGCATTCTCGGACAGGTCGCCCTGCTCTCTGGCTTCTTTGATCTTCTGTGCAATCTCTTTTCTCTGAACTACCTTCAGATCCTGGAGCTCGTCCTCCAGCTTTTTCAGTCCCTCATAAGTCAGTAAGTTTTTCTTCTCGCTCATTTTTTACATCCTTCCTGGTTCTTATCTATTCCATTATATCTTTTTCTGTCGCATTTATTCCTGTCGATGCTCTGGAAAATGGGACAAGCGACACTGACCCACTTTCAGAATATCCACGATATTATACACTCAAAGACGCTGATTGTCAATCGCTTTCCGTGGCTGCTTATGGCTTTTTCAGGCCTTTTCTTTACATTTCCTGCAAAAGCGCTTCCATCTCCTGAAGACTCTCTACGCTGTTAATCTTTCCCCTGAGCTTTGCGGAACCGGGCAGTCCTGTAGTGTACCAGGAAATGTGTTTCCGCATCTCCCGAATGCCCGTGTAATCGCCCTTGCATGCTACCTGCATCCGCGCGTGGCGGAGCATCATGGCTTTGATCTCTTCCCTGGATGGCTTGTCCAGGAGCTTTCCGGTCTCCAGATACTCCGCCACACGATGAAACAGCCATGGATTGCCTCTGGCAGCCCGGCCAATCATGACGCCATCGCAGCCGGTGCTATCAAGCAGTGCCTTTGCTTTCTCCGGGCTGTCCACATCCCCATTTCCGATAACGGGAATGGATACGGCCTCTTTCACCTGCCGGATAATCTCCCAGTCCGCCGTTCCCGAGTAGAATTGCTCCCGGGTTCGGCCATGAACCGCCACAGCCGCCGCGCCGCAAGCCTCGGCGATCTTCGCGATCTCCACCGCATTCACATGATCGTCGTCGAAACCCTTCCGGAATTTCACGGTCAGGGGCTTTTTGATCGCCCGGGACACCTTCGTGATAATCTCCCCGATAAGCTTCGGGTTTTTCATCAGAGCCGATCCCTCTCCGTTACCCACGATTTTCGGTACCGGACAGCCCATATTGATGTCCAGAATGTCGAAAGGCTTGTCCTCAATCTGTGCGGCAATCTCCGCCATCAGATCCGGATCGGAACCGAAGAGCTGTAAGGACACCGGATGCTCCCGGTCATTGATTTCCATCAGCTTTTCGGTGTTGCGATTGTGATAGGCGATGGCCTTGGCGCTGACCATTTCCATGCACACCAGTCCCGCGCCCTGTTCCCGGCATAACAGACGAAAAGGCAGGTCGCTTACCCCTGCCATCGGCGCCAGTATCACCGGATTCGGAAGCTCCACGCTTCCTATCTTTAGCTTTCCCATGAAAAAATTTCCTTTTTATAAAATAAAATCCTGCCCGACGGGCTTCTGTCTTACGCCCGGCGCTTTTTCTCGTGCCCGCGCTTATTTTTGCGGGTATAGGCCGCCTCCTGCTTCCGAAGCTTCCAGAAAAATACGCCGCTGGCCGCCAGACAGATGATAATAGCGCCTATCCACAGCACGTACACTGCCTTCATAAACGGCAGTCCCGTCACAAAGCTCTCGCCTGCAAATTCACCCAGATACCAGTGCCAGTCCGCCGCAATCAGTGCCAGCAGCACACCAATATACAGGAAGGTCTGGGCACGCTTCTCACTTTTACTCATCCTGCTTTTTCACCTCAGCGGGCACAGCCGCTTTCTTTTTGCTTAAGACAAAGAAAAAGACCGCTCCAAACACAAACATAAATATGGCAATAAACTGGGACGTGGACAGTATGCCCACGCTTCCCCTCTCCAGATCGCCCCGGAAATACTCCAGCACAAAACGACCGGCGCTGTAAAGCATAAAAAAGAGTCCCGTCACCTGTCCGTCATACTTCTTCCATTTTTTTACAAAGTAGAGTAAGATGAAAAAATGAAGAAAATCCAGCCCGCTGGAAATAATCTGGGCCGGGATCAACGGCACACCGTTGGGGGCATAAGCGGAATTGTGGAAGGTAATCGCGAACGCGCTGTCTGTCTCCCGCCCGTAGCAGCAGCCTGCCAGCAGGCAGCCGATGCGGCCAAATCCCTGGGCCAGTGCCACGGAAGGCAGCGCCAGATCCAGATACGACAGCAGATTCATTTTCCAGATATGGCAGTAAAGCACGATGCCGATAAAGCCGCCGATGAGCGCGCCGTAAATCACAAATCCCTCCAGCAAATCCCGGTATAAAAGGCTCGGATCCGCGACAATCTGAGGTAAAATCGTAATATAATACAAAATCTTACCGCCCAGGATGCCGCCGATGACCGCCCAGATGGTCATGCCGAAGACTCTCTCGTCGTTAAGGCCTATTTTCCGTGCCCGGTATTCCGCCAGGCAGTAGGCTGAGAAAATACCGATGGCAATCATCAGTCCGTAGCCATACACCGTGAACGGTCCGATTTTCAAAAGTTCATTATGCATGTTCTGTCTCCTCATTTAGAAAGAATACGCGGTAAAACATTTCCAGAGAAGCCAGAAGCTCTTCCTTGTCTCTCCGCAGTTCCTTGATCTGCAGGCTGCTTCCGATCTCATCGAAGAAGAAATCGTCCTCATGGCTGGATACCCGGAAGACCAGCGTGCCGTCCGGATCGAATTCCAGAAGCAGGATGCCGCCCACCTGATTTACAAAGAGCACGCACATGATTTTCAGCTCGTCCTTGATGGCCGCAGGCAACGCCGCAAATTGCTCGTTAAAAAAGTATTTTTCCTCGTAGGAATTGGCTCCGCAGAGGACTGTATTTTCCTGTTCCATATTTTCTCCCATTTTATACATACCCGTACACGCCGCGCACTGATACCTCGCCAGCGTAGATCTCATCCACCCGGCCGTTCTCCCGGCGCACCAGAAGCTCGCCCTGGTTGTTTATGCCCAGAGCCAGTCCCGTATATTCATTGCCCGGTTCCAGCACCCGCACTTCCCGGTTCCGGTTGACCAGCAGCCGGTTATATTCGTCAATCAGAAGGCTCAGGTCCTCCGTCCGCTCAAAAAGCGCGTAATATTTTTCAAAATATTTCATACAAAGGGCGATCAGCTCCGCACGTCGAAAGCTGTGACCCGCTGCCAGTCTCAGAGACGTCGCCTGATCCAGTTCTTTTGGAAATTTCTGGGTGTTCACATTGATGCCCGTACCGATGACTACGTAATGGATGCAGTCCATCTCCGTGCTCATTTCCGTCAGGGTTCCGGAGACCTTTTTGCCTTTCAGCACCACATCGTTGGGCCATTTAATCCCGGCTGATTCGCCGCCCATCAGCTCATTGATGGCATCCGCCACCGCCATACCCATAACCAGCGTCAGCATGGACGCATGCTCCGGATGGATATCCGGCCGCAGTAAAAGGCTCATATAGATGGCCTCTCCCGGCGGGGAATCCCAGGCACGTCCCCGGCGACCCCGACCCTTCGTCTGCTGATCTGAGCAGACCAATGTCCCGTCGGGCGCATTCTGCTCTGCCAGCAGCTTCGCCTGAATATTCGTGGAATCCGTATCTGCGAAGCAAACCAGGCTCTTCCCCATCTTCTCCGTATGGAGATAACTGCGAATCTCCGCCTCGGTCATGGCATCCGGCGACGTCAGAAGACAGTACCCCCGGTTCGGCACACTGTCAATCTCATAGCCCTCTTCTTTTAATTTGCTGACTGCCTTCCAGATGGCAGTCCGGGACACGGAAAACCGGTCGCACAGCTCCTGCCCGGATACATAGCCGCCTCTCTCCCGAAGCGCAGCCAGAACCTCGTCCTTTATCATAAAAACCACATCCAGATGATATTGAATATCAGTGCCACGGCCATCAGCCCCGCGAAAATCGAGCAGATGTAGCCGGTCACCTTTTTATTTTTTGCCAGTTCCATAATGCCCGTCACCGCCGACATAACTGCTCCCAACAGAAAGGCGAGGGGAATCAGCATTCCCCCCTTACTGCCAAATAAAATCAGGATAGCCAGAATCAGCACCGCACAGGCCAGGACCATGGAAATCATTTTCCAGTAATAATAGGGGTCCCTGCTCACATGGCTTGCTTTTTTCATGCTTAAGCCCCCAGTGTAGCTGCCATAACCGCCTTGATGGTGTGCATACGGTTCTCCGCCTCGTCAAAGACTACGGACTGGGCGGACTCGAATACCTCGTCGGTACACTCCATCTCTGTGATGCCGAATTTCTCCTGAATCTGCTTGCCGATCTTTGTCTTCAGATCGTGGAACGCCGGCAGGCAATGAGTGAAGATAGCCTGAGCTCCCGCATTGTCCATGACCTTTTTATTGACCTGATAAGGCATCAGCTCGCGGATGCGGCTCTCCCATACCTCGTCGGGTTCTCCCATGGATACCCATACATCGGTATAAATGACGTCAGCGCCCTTTGTACCGCTCATAACGTCCTCGGTCAGGGTAATGGTCGCTCCGGTCTCTTTTGCCACGCCTTCACAGTAAGCTACCAGCTCCGCATTCGGGAAATAATTCTTCGGCGCGCAGGCGGTAAAGTGCATACCCATCTTTGCACAGGCGATCATCAGGGAATTGCCCATATTGTAGCGGGCATCTCCCATATATACCAGCTTTACGCCCTTCAGATGGCCCAGATGCTCCTTGACTGTCAACAGGGTTGCCAGCATCTGTGTGGGATGATATTCGTTGGTCAGGCCGTTCCATACCGGTACGTCAGAGTATTTCGCCAGCTCCTCTACGATCTCCTGTCCGAAACCGCGGTACTCGATGCCGTCAAACATGCGGCTTAAGACCCGCGCGGTATCCGCGATGCTTTCTTTCTTGCCAATCTGAGAACCTGACGGATCCAGATAGGTGGTTCCCATGCCCATATCGTGAGCCGCCACTTCAAAGGCACAGCGGGTACGGGTGCTGGTCTTCTCGAAAATCAGCGCCACGTTTTTGCCGCGCATATCGCGCTCTACAATACCGGCCTTCTTGCGGGTCTTCAGGCTGGCCGCCAAATCCACCAGATACTCAATCTCCTCCGGAGTAAAATCCTTCAATGTCAGAAAATCGCGTCCTTTTAAATCCATTTCTTTTGTCCTCCACCAACGTCTGTATTCATACTTATTTTACTGTTCACATTCACTATTCCGAGAAGTTCCTGTGAACAAAGTGAACAGTAACAATCAGGCTGCTGGCCCAAAATATTCGGACCGCAGCCTTTTATTCTTCGTAAAAATCAGTTTTCCTTTGCTACCTCTGCCACAGCCTTCACCATACCGGCCAGTCCCTGAATATCGGACGGGATGATAATCTTGGTAGCCTGGCCGTCTGCCGCCTTGGCAAATGCCTCCAGGCTCTTCAGCTGCAGTACCGCGCTGTCTGCGGATGCCTCTTTGAGCATCTTCAGGCCGTCCGCGTTCGCCTGCTGTACCTTCAGGATAGCCTGCGCCTGACCTTCCGCCTCACGGATGGTCGCTTCCTTCTTCGCCTCTGCCCGAAGGATGGCCGCCTGCTTCTCTGCCTCTGCATCCAGAATTGCGGATTCCTTCTGTCCTTCCGCTACCAGGATAGTAGACTTTTTCTCACCTTCAGCGCGAAGGATCGCCTCACGGCGCTCACGCTCTGCCTTCATCTGCTTCTCCATAGCGTCCTGGATAGCAGCCGGCGGGATAATGTTCTTAAGCTCTACACGGTTTACCTTGATGCCCCAGGGGTCTGTGGCGATGTCCAGAGACGCGCGCATCTTGGTATTGATAACCTCGCGGGACGTCAGGGTCTGATCCAGCTCCAGGTCACCGATGATGTTACGAAGTGTTGTCGCTGTCAGATTCTCGATGGCCATAATCGGATTCTCCACGCCGTAGGCGAACAGCTTCGGGTCGGTAATCTGGAAAAATACGACGGTGTCGATCCGCATGGTTACGTTATCCTTGGTGATAACGGGCTGGGGAGCAAAGTCTACTACCTGCTCCTTTAAGGTCACGCGCTTCGCCACACGGTCAATGAACGGCGCCTTGAAATGAATTCCCACACCCCAGGTTCCCATGTACGCGCCCAGACGTTCGATAACCAGCGCCTGCGCCTGGGGAACAATCTTGATGCAGGAAGCAAGGATCATCAGAATAAATAATACAAGTACCAGTACTAAAATAGTTCCTACAAAATTCGGCATAATCAGCCCTCCTTCTTCTTTCTCACAATCAGCTTCACGCCCTCTACGGCTATGATTTCCACATGGGCACCCCCGGAAATAACTTCGGAATCATTTTCTGCCCGCGCCGTCCAGGTGCGGCCATTTACAAGAACCTCTCCACGCCCTTCCAGATTGTGAATTTCAGCCGTCACCACAGCGGTTTTTCCAATCAGGCTGTCCACATTGGTCTTCTCCTGTTTCTGGCTGTTGAAAAACCGGAGCGCCCAGGGTCTGGTTCCGAACAGCAGCACCAGAGACACCACGCAGAACACTGCCCACTGAATCACAGGCGGGACGTCCAGCATTGCGAGAACAAACGCTGCCAGCGCCCCTCCGGCAAACCAGATGGTGGTCAGGCCCAGCGTAATAATCTCAATCACAACCAGTACAATCAGTAATATCAGCCAATACATGGCATCCATCGCTTCGCACTCCCCTTTCTGTTGCGATTTGTAACCCCGAAAACTGCTTTCCTGCGGGGTTTACTTATTGCTTATCATACTATAGTTTCCCCTTTTACACAAGAAAAATTATTATTAAGAATTCCGAAAGGGGCCGCCGCGTTTCCCGCGGCGGCCCCTGCCAAATCATTTTCTATGCATTTAGTAAAATACGTGATTTCCAATTACGATATGGTCGCCGCTGACCGGAGAAGCCGCGTTCTTGAAATGTGTAAAGCTTCCCACCGTAGTGTAACCGTTGATGGCTTCCTGCGCCGCCTGACGACAGCTGGCCTTCGGACTGCTTAAGTATCTTCCTATGCTTCCGTTGCTGACCACGCCAAACTGACCTGGCGCGTAAATAGCTGCCAGAATACTGCTGTAGCGGCCGCTGCGCACACGGTTCATGACCACCGCGCCTACGGCTACCTGGCCTTCATAGGGCTGATTGCCGGCCTCCGCCTGAATCAGGGCTGCCAGAAGGGTAACCTCGTCGCCATTGGCCTGCATGGCAGTGAGC